>JAQTVP010000239.1 GCA_028707015.1 Dehalococcoidales bacterium
CAATGCCGGTAGACTGACCAAGCATACTGAAGATCAGGAAATTGCTTTCTTTTCCCTAGGTATTTGTACCATGTCGGTTTTGCATGAGGTTAACACCGTTCAGTCACTGGTGGATTATTACAAGGCTGCAACTGGTTTGGATATGACCACGGAGGAATTACGAAAAGCCGGTGAGAGGGTATGGAACCTAACCAGGCTGTTGAATTTCAGGGAGGGATTTACCAAGGAAGATGATAAGCTCCCCAGATTATGGGAAATGCAGGTTGAAAATCCAATAAAGACTAAATCAAGGGGTGAAATATCGCTTTTTGAATACTTTGGTAAATTTATTACCCCGGATGTCCTCAAAGAAATCTATGCAGACTATTATGATGAACATGGTTGGGATGCCCAAACAGGCGTGCCTACTAAAGAAAAACTTGTAGAGCTGGGTATCGAAGAATTTGCCGGAGATTTGAAGAGCGCCTGAAATGCGAAGCTTGGGTCTGGATATCGGAGATAAAAGAATCGGGGTGGCTATGAGTGACCCACGGGGTATATTAGCCAGCCCGATTAAAATTATTAACCGTAAAGATGACGGAGGGACTATTGAGGCTATTGCCGATATTATTGGACAACAACAGATAGAACAAATTATCGTTGGTTTACCACTCTCTATGGAAGGCACAATAGGCCATCAAGCCGAGAAGGTAAAGGACTTTGTTCTGAAATTGTGCCAACATGTTGAGGTTCCTGTGGCATTTAGGGATGAACGTTTAACGACGGTATCAGCCAAGAATTTGATGCAGTCGGTTAATATTAAAAAATCAAAAAGAATAATCAGGTATGATGCTATAGCTGCGGCTATTATTTTGCAGGGCTATCTGGACGAAGTACGGTAAAATATGGTGGGGTACTATGGCTGATTGTATTATTCATCCAATACCTCTTTATCGCGTTGAGATTGAAAAATCGCTGTTCACTTATCGTCTTGGCTTTGGGCAGATAGTAAGTTTGAGCGGGTACGTTTGGTTTATTGAAGGAACGCAAGGGAAACTACTGGTAGATGCCGGGGGGAGCGCTGAGTACATGTCCCAGGTCAGGGGGATGCCGACCAGGGAAATTCAAACACTGGACTCCGGTCTGGCTAAACTGGGACTAAGCTTCGATGATATAGACCTTATAATTTTAACGCATCTCCATTATGACCATGTGGCTCTGGCTTCTCGTTTTACCAAAGCTAAGTTTTTAGTACAGAAAGAGGAACTTGAATTTGCGCTGAATCCGCATCCTTTATATACTGATATCTATTACCAGGATTTCTATAATGGGCTTAACTTTGAAGTAATTGACGGAGATACCAGACTCTCGGATGAAATATCCGTGCTTAAAACACCGGGGCATACACGTGGTGGGCAGTCTGTAAGTATTAAGACGGCTCAGGGTATTGTTATCATTGCTGGTCTTTGTACCATTAGAGAGAATTTTAACCCACCGGCTACGGTGAAATTGCCGGTGCTTCCTCCGGGAATGCCAACCGATGTCTCTGTAGGCTATGATAGCGTTCTAAGGATAAAAAAGGTGGCTGATATAGTCGTGCCGATTCATGACCCGGAGTATTGTCAGGTAAATACTATTCCATAATATTGAAAATCCACAAGCAGCAGCTACTGCCTGGGTATTGTCGCCCAGCTTGGCGATACTGGATGGTCACTATTGCCTTACTATGTATAATTGGTGTAGCTAGGGTAAGAAGGGTGTCACACGGCTATATAAGAAACCTGTATTTATTGCCTGCCAGGAGGTCTTACCATAAATAGCCAGATGTTTAAAAACTATTTTGAAATATTAAAGCCTCGCGAGAGCAGCCTCCTGACCTTTATCGGCTTTTGTGCGGCGATTATTGCTGGCAATGGACAAATTCCCCTGATCCTGCTACTTGTAATCCTGGCTGTCTTATTAGCCAGTGCCGGGGCTAATGGTTTAACTAACTATTTAGACCGGGAAATTGATGCCAGTATACAACGCACCCGTCACAGAGCCTTACCGTCAAAACGTATCTACCCGCCAATGAAAGTGTTACCTCTGGTAATAAGCATAACGATTGCCGGTCTGGTTCTTGCGTGGCTACTGCACCCGCTTTGTTTTCTATTTGATATAACAGGCACCATAGCTGCTGTGGTTTGGCGAAAGAGATGGAGCTGTGTTTTTCCACAGGGCATGATTGCTAGCTGTGCCCCGGTACTCATGGGATGGTTAGCTATCGAGCCTGTTTTCAGTTGGGAGCTATTGCTGCTATGCGTTCTGATAGCTTTTTGGTTGCCGCTTCATGTTTGGAGCATTATGATAGCTAACCGTGAAGATTACCTTAATTCCGGGCTAAATTATTTCCCCATGTGCTGGGATACTCATAACTCAGTTAAGGTTCTGTTAGCGTTTAGTCTGGTACTTTACGGCACGTCTATCGGTCTCTATTTTACCGGTGATTTTGCCTGGCTATATTTAGTATTAGCCAACCTGCTGGGTATTATGATGGTTTATGCCACTCTACGCCTGGTTATTTCAAGCACCTCACGGAATGCCTGGCGATTATATAAACTATCGGCCTTTCCGTATCTGGGTTTACTTTTCTTGACCATGTGTGTGGATATCTGGCTAACGTAGCAACAGGAAGAGGAGCCTGGTCAAGGATATTAACTTAACGGTAGCCTATCTATGAGTTCCCAGGGTTAAAC
>JAQTVP010000040.1 GCA_028707015.1 Dehalococcoidales bacterium
GACTCCGGTAAATTTGAATGCCGCTGGGTTCACCTTAAGGTAAATGAAAAAAGTGCCTGTGTCTTTACTCGGGGGATAGATAGCATGTATCTTCCGGTGGCGCATGCTGAGGGGAAATTTGTGGCTGATTCTGATATTTTACCGGGATTAGATGTAGCCCTGTATTATACTGATGAATATGGCAACAGGAGTGCTGGTTATCCCGATAACCCTAACGGTTCAATGGAAAATATTGCCGGTATCTGTGACGCTTCGGGGCGCATCTTTGCCTTGATGCCGCATCCGGAACGTCATATTTGTGGTACTCAGCATCCGCAGTGGACAAGGCACAATGGTAAGCGGTATGGAGATGGCTTTCAGATTTTCCTGAATGCCGTTAGATGGGCAGAAAGCCTGTAAATTACGATTACTTTTTAAGTAAGCGCTTTTTCTAATTCTGCTTTAAGCTGACCGGGTTTAATTCCTGTATCCAGTATTGCCCAGGGAAGTTTTTCATTGGTGTCCCATCTCTGCTCAGTATAAAAATTAATATCCAGGTGGCAATTTTCTACAGCTTTACGCCAGCCAGCCAGTGATATCTCTTCCATGCTGGCTAACACAGTTGCCAGTTTACTATCGCCTCGGGCTAAAATCCCTTGAACATGACTCCATGTCGGACTTTCATTTTTTATTTTAATTCCCCTGGGTGCCAATCTTTTTTTAATTAAAGATAACCGGTGATTAAGGATAGATATGCTGGTCATTGGTAACCATTGAAAGGTAGTGCCTGCCTTAGGGACAAAGGGAGCTATATTAAGGCTAAGGCGACAGCCGGTATGCTGATCGTCAATGATTCTCTTGCTGTTTAGGGTCAGGTTAATGATTTCTTCTATATCTTCATCACCTTCTGAAGGCAGACCAATCATAAAGTAAAGTTTGATTTGTTTTATTCCCTGCTTGATTACTTTGTCCATTGATTCCAGAATGTCATTATTAGAGAAGTTTTTATTTATCACCTGGCGAAGACGTTCAGAGCCGGCTTCAGGAGCTAGGGTGACAGTTTGTACGCCTCCCTTAGCTAACTCGGCTAATATGGTTTGGGAAAGAGGACTTACCCGTAGGGAGCTGATTGATAGTCCGGCCCCCATTTGGCGCAACCTAAACAGTAATTCCTCTATTTGTGGATGTTCAGAAACAGCAGGACCGACCAACCCAATGCGCTTTCTGTCCTTAAGACCAATTTTAGCCTGGGCTAATATATTTTCAATGGAGCGGAAACGTATCGGGCTATATATGTTGCTGACAAGGCAGAAGCGGCAATGCCAATAGCAGCCCCGCTGTACTTCTATAAGATACAAATCACCGAGTTCAGTATCTGGAGTGATAATGGCAGAAGCGACGGGGAATTCATTCAGATTACTCAACCACTGGCGAGCTACCGGGGTTTCGGAATTAGTTTGGGGAACATAGATACCGGGAAGGGAAGTAAGCGTTGTTAGTAGTTGGTCACGTTTCTCTCTAATACCTTCGGATAGTACCGGTAGCATGGTAGTCAGTATTGTTTCCGCTTCACCGATACACAAACAATCAAAGAAAGGAGAGAGAGGCATGGGATTAGCGGTAACGCAGGGACCTCCGACTATGATTAACGGATGCCTCTCATCACGCTCTGTAGCGTACAGAGGTATGCCACTGCCTCTAAGAATTTGTACCACGTGAAAATAATCGATTTCATAGGGGATAGTAAAAGCAAGAGCAGCAAAATCTGTCAGCGGACGCTGAGATTCTAAACTTAACGGAGCTGCTTGATTAACCTCATCTTCTTTTTCCCAGAAAACTCTTTCGCAGACAATTTCATCATGATCATTTAGCTGTTTATAAATAGCGTGAAGTCCGAGGTTAGACATGCCAACATAATAGGAATTGGGATAGACGAGGGCAATGGGTAACTTACCTCCCCAATCCTTGATGATGGTACCTTTTTCTCTTGCTAATTGCTGCCTAGCTTTTCTGACTTTATCCCAACTCATAATACTGCATCTTTTTCATTTCATCCCATTATATAATCAGAGAGTAAGGTTTTGCTATAGTGTTTCCTTGACACAGGCGAATACAGATTGGTAAACTGTCACTGGAACAAGCTTATCGTACAACTATTTTCCCTATTACTTGCGTAGAGGTTTTTTTGGCAGGAAAGACAGTGTTTGATAATTCATCAGCAGAACCTTTCGCTAAAGGTCTTGTTCAGGTTTTTACCGGTGACGGCAGAGGTAAGACGACGGCAGCTTTGGGAACAGTAATTCGTGCTTTAGGTCATGGTCTTAAGGTGTGTATTATCTACTTTATAAAGGGTGATTCTCCTAGCGGAGAACGAAGCATTCTGTCTCAGTTGCCTAATGTTACTGTGCTTAGTTATGGTAGCGGGGAATTCATTGATCCGGCAAATGTTAAACCAAAGGAAAAAGAACAAGCGGAGCAAGCACTAACTGCCGCCCGGGAGGCTATGCTCGGCGGTAATTATAACATTGTGGTGCTGGATGAAGTAAATTTAGCGGCAGCTTGGAAGTTAATTGAGGTTGACGAAATAATCAGGCTGATAAAAGATAAACCACAAAATGTGGAGCTTATTTTGACTGGCCGCCAGGCTGACACTAAGATAGTGCAAAATGCAGATCTGGTTACCGAAATGCTAAAAATTAAACATTCGTATGATAAAGGAATATCAGCAAGAATGGGGATTGAGTACTAATCTGGTAATAAGGAGGAATTTATGAAAATAACACTAAGTGTAATCAAGGCTGATATTGGTGGTTATGTGGGCCATTCGGATTCTCACCCTGGTCTTCTGGCAGAGGCTGAGACATGTATGGCTAAAGCTAAAGGAGAGGGTTTACTGATTGATTATCATGTAACCAAGTGTGGAGATGACCTCCAATTGATTATGACTCATCAGCAGGGAGAAGACAATGATGTAGTGCATAAATTAGCCTGGGATACTTTTATTGATTGTACAGAAGTAGCAAAAAAATTAGGACTTTACGGGGCTGGGCAGGACCTACTTTCGGATGCTTTTTCGGGTAATGTCAAGGGGATGGGACCCGGAGTAGCTGAGATGGAATTTGAAGAGCGAGAGGCTGAACCTGTCATCGTTTTTATGGCGGATAAAACCTCATCTGGAGCGTGGAATATTCCGCTATATAAAATGTTTGCTGACCCATTTAATAGTATTGGTTTAGTTATTGCAGAAGGAATGCATCATGGTTTTGCTTTCGAAGTGCAGGACGTTAAAGAGCATAAAAAAATAACTTTTAATACTCCGGATGAGCTTTATGATATGTTAGTTTTTATCGGAGCACCTTCACGTTATATGATAAAATCCGTATATAGCCGGGTGAATGGAGAAATAGCCGCTGCATCGTCTACGCAACGTTTATCTTTAATTGCTGGGCGATATGTAGGAAAAGATGATCCGGTATGTATTGTTCGCTGTCAGGGTAATTTCCCGGCAGTGGGTGAGGCTCTGGAGCCATTTTCCTTCCCGATGCTAGTTGAAGGCTGGATGAGGGGTTCGCACCATGGTCCGCTTATGCCGGTATCTATCTCGGATAGTATCCCAACTCGTTTTGATGGACCACCCAGAGTAACTGCGGCTGGTTTCCAACTTGCTGATGGTAAGCTGACCGGCCCGCGTGATATGTTCGCTGATAAGTCATATGATAATGCCCGCCAGAAGGCGCTTGATGCTGCTGATTATATGCGTGCTCATGGACCATTTGAACCTCATCGGTTGCCTCTGGACGAAATGGAATATACCACTATGCCTCAGGTAATGAAAAAACTGGCCGGAAGGTTTGTTGATCTCGACTAAGTTATATTACCAGTAATCTTTATGAAAATTAAATATTTGGGAGTATGATTGCAGCACAAGTTACTGTTGGCAACAAACAATAAAGGGAAAATACAGGAATTTAGGATTCTGCTTGAGGGGATTCCTTATCAGCTAGTTACTCCAGCTGATTGTGGAATTACTACTGTGGTTGATGAGACTGGTGAGAGCCTGGAAGAAAATGCCGGGCTGAAAGCAACTATTTTAGCTACTGAGAGTAAACTGTTAGCTTTGGCTGATGATTCCGGCTTGGAGGTTGATTTTCTAGGGGGGGAACCGGGCCGACTTTCAGCCCGTTATGCTGGTACTGATGCTTCTGATGCAGAAAGAGTGAGTTACTTGTTGGCGCGGCTGAAAGGTGTGCCTTGCAAGGAGCGTTCGGCTCGTTTCCGTTGTGTTATCGCTTTAGCAACCCCTGATGGTGATGTGAAAATTTGCACTGGTAAGTGCGAGGGTTTAATAGCTGAAGCGCCGAAGGGTGATTTAGGTTTTGGTTACGATCCTATCTTTTTCATACCTGAGTTGGGTAAAACGATGGCAGAATTACCCATGGACATAAAAAATAAGATTAGTCATCGAGGGCAAGCTGCTAAAAAAGTATATCAAATGCTTAAGAAATAGCTTTTGTTCTATTTCATTATGATGGATTTGCAGTTTATTTAGTTGGTCATTAATAATTAATGCGTTGTTATCCGGTTTAGCTGAGGATGATATTATATGAGCATTAGACGATGGATTGGTCCTGGTCTGGGCATTGTATTTTTGCTTGTCTTTTTAATTTTACCGCCCTCCGAGCCCCTTACCGTAGCTGGCATGAGAACATTAGGTATCTTTCTGTTCACCGTAATCTGGTGGGCAACTGTGGGTATTGGGTATCCTAGTTTCATATGCATTGCACTTCTGGCAATTACTGGAGTAATGACCCCCCAGGCAGTATTCGCTGCTTCCTGGGGTAACTATTTAGTTATATTTATACTTGCTGTTTTTGGTATAGCTCAGTGCCTTAAGCTTACCGGCTTCTCTCGTCGCTTCGCTTTTTGGTTTTTAACACGTCCCTTTACTGAAGGGCATCCCTGGCTTACCATAGCCATGTTCCTGTTAGGTTCTTTATTTTTAGGTAGCATCATGTCTGGTACAGCTACCTGTATTGCTTTCATGGCTATAGCTGAACCAATGATTGAAACTTTAGGTTATAAAAAGGGAGATCGTTTTGCGGCTACACTGATGATGGGAATTGCCTGGGCAGCTACTGCCGCTTTTGTGATGACTCCTATCGGTCATGCCAGTAATGTAATGTTGATAGACTGGCTAATGGTTGATACAGGGTATTCTATGGGATTTCCGGAATGGATGGCAATAGGTGTTCCTACGGGACTATTGTTCTTCCTACTGATATTAGGTTATATTCGCTTTATAATTCGCCCTGATATCAGTAAATTTTCCAGTGATGCTATTGATTATATGCGTCAGGAAAAAAACAAAATCGGCCCCATGAAATCGGAAGAAAAAATTACCGTGTTAGTATTTCTGCTGGTGGTTGCTTTGTGGATGTTGCCTGGTTTGGCCGGTAATTTAATGCCTGGAATCAGCAATTACGTTAATGGATTGGGGTTTGCTATTCCTCCTATATTAGGTGCGTGTCTACTCTGTGTTATACGGATTAAAGACCAGCCACTGATGACCTTTCAGAAATGGATGGCTGGTGTACCTTGGGAAACCATATCTTTAATAGCAGCAATTATGGTTATTCGGGATGTGTTAGGTAGCCCGGATACCGGGATACCGCAACTACTGGGTAATATCTTTCAGCCACTAGCTTCGAGTGCGCCGTTCTTTGTCTATATGGCAATTGGGCAAGTCTGGGTAAGCATACAGACTAATATTATGTCTAATATGGTTTCTGCTTGTCTGGTTTATAAGGCGCTGGTACCGGCAGCTATTTCATCCGGTGTTGGCAATGCAGTAGCTTTGGGGTTCACTATTTTTGCTGGTGCACGCGCTGGTTTTGCTTTGCCATCAGCTACAACAAATACCGCTCTTATTACTGGTGGTGGCTGGGTGCCGGTAGGTTTTATGGTACGTCACGGTTTCGCGGTAACTATTGGAATAGTTTTAGTATGTATATTTATTGTCTATCCCCTTGCGTCTATTTTTTACCAATAAGAATCATAAGTTATTATAAAATATAGACTGATAATTAAAAACAATATTTTATAGCTTATTTGCTGGGGAGCGTATAAATTATATGTCTAGGCTAAGTATAGTAACAGTACCATGAAGAGCAAATGGTGGCTGCCACTAATTTTGATGGGAGTGGTTCTATCTGTTTTCCTGTTATTACCGCCCCTTGAAACTCTTACCTCTATGGGAATGAAGGTTGTTGGCATTTTTCTGTTCACTATTATTGGTTGGGTATTTGTTGGTATCGGTTATCCCAGTCTTTTATGCATAGCACTTTTTGTTGTTACCGGGGTGATGACTCCCTCTCAGGCTTTTATGGCGTCATGGGGAAACTGGATAGTTTTATTTATGATCGGCTGTTTTGGTTTAAGTGAAACTCTCAGTATTACCGGTTTCTCTCGGCGTTTTGCTTTCTGGTTTATGAATCTTCCCTTTACCCGGGGGCGCCCATGGATGCTGATGGCAATGTTTCTGCTTTCATGCACTCTTTTAGGCTGTGTAATGTCAGCAGTAGTGACAACAATTGTTTTTATGAGCATAGCCGGACCTATGCTTGAGACATTTGGCTATAAAAAAGGGGACCCGTTTGCATCGATGTTTATGATGGGTATTGCCTGGGCAGCTACTGCTTCATTTGGGATGACGCCTATTGCACACGCCGGTAATATCATGGTGATGGAATGGATCAAAAGAGACCTGGATTATTCTATTAGCTTTGGGGGATGGATGCTCTTCGGGATTCCTCTGGGATTACTGGTATTTTTAATACTGATGCTTTTTTTCCGATATATAGTCCGTCCTGATGTCAGTAAGATTATTGGTATGACCCATGCTTATGTTCGTGAAACAGTAAGTAAAATTGGGTCAATGCAGTTATCAGAGAAGTTAGCCCTTGTGGTGTTCTCCGGTGTGCTTATTTGCTGGCTAATGCCGAACATAACAAGTAATATAGCACCTGAGGTTAGTGCTTACTTTACTAAAATGGGCTATGCTATTCCTGCTTTAGTAGGAGCGAGTGTACTCTGTCTTATACGAGTAAAGGGGCAGTCAGTACTCACATTTAAGCATTGGATGACAGATGGTGTTGAGTGGGGAACGATATCTTTAGTGGCAGCTATAATGATTCTTGGAAATGTTATAGGTAATCCGGAGACGGGTATATCTCAATTATTGACCAGTATTTTTAAGCCGGTAGCTGAGGGGGCGCCTTTTAATATATTTTTAATGATTACCTTGCTCTGGGTGGTATTACAAACTAATATTATGTCTAATCTGGTTTCTATGACGATGGTTTATACCATGATGGTACCAATAGCTATCAGTACTGGGTTAGGTAATCCAATAGCTTTAGGTGCTACAATTTCTATTACATCTAACTATGCTTTTAGCTTGCCTTCTGCTACTGCCAGCACAGCTGTAGTAATTGGCAGTGGTTGGGTACCGGTAAAATTCATGTTTCGTTATGGGGTTATGCTGATTATACCGATAGTATTATTTTTTACCTTTGTTGGTTATCCGCTAGCCTGCCTTCTGTTTAATTGAACATATAAAAAACCGTTTACTTTATGTATCTTCTAAGTAGAGCAGTTATTAGAGAGCGATATTGTAGAAAAGTAATTATTAAGTGTAAAATTTTGAAGTATCCATGCTGGTAGTATATAATCTTACCAATAATTCCCAGTATTCTAATGTACAAAAATAATGAGAGGAAAATGCCTATGACTGGACTTTCTGATTCTTTCCAGAGGCCCATAGATTATCTGCGTATTTCGGTAACTGACCGCTGTAATCTGCGTTGTATCTATTGTATGCCATCAGAGGGCGTAAACCTGCTGGAGCATGAGGATATCCTTAGTTACGAAGAAATTTATCATGTAGCGCAAGTAGCTGCTGAATTAGGTATAAGTAAGATTAGGATTACCGGCGGTGAACCACTGGCGAGATTAGGTTTATCCAGTTTAATCAAGATGTTGGCTAGTATAGATCTAATAACTGATATTTCTCTAACTACGAATGGTCTTCTGCTGGGTCGTTATGCTGCAGAGTTGAAGCAAGCTGGTTTACGGCGGGTTAATGTCAGTCTTGATACACTCAAACCGGATAAATTTAAATTTATAACTCGCCAAAGCGATAAACTTGATGATGTATTGGAAAGTATTGAAGTTGCTAAGGCGGTAGGGCTTAATCCGGTTAAGATTAACGTGGTGGCCATGGCTGGAATTAATGATGATGAACTGTTTGATTTTGCCGCTAAAACTATTAATGATGGGTGGCATGTTCGTTTTATTGAACTTATGCTCCCTGTTGGAGTCAGCACCACCACGGCTCAATTTATCTCGGTAACTGATATAAGAAAGAAACTTGAGCAACTGGGAGACCTTGAACCCTGTGTACATGGTATCGGGAATGGACCGGCTAAATACTTTCGTTTTCCTGAGGCTAATGGTACTGTTGGATTCATTACTCCGGTCAGCGAACATTTTTGCTATTTATGTAATCGAATGCGGCTCACTTCTGATGGGAAACTCCGTCCGTGTTTATTAGCTGATGATGAAATTGATCTAAAGCAATCTTTGCGTAACGGTGCATCTTCGGAACGGCTTAAACTGCTGATTGAGGAGGCAGTGGCCAAGAAACCATTACATCACAATTTGGCTGAGGGCTACATGCCTAAAGATAAACCATTTTCTCAGGTAGGGGGTTAATTATGGGAGATTTAACACATATAGATGCGGCGGGTCACCCCCGTATGGTAAATGTCTCGGAGAAGCCTGATACGCAGCGTGAGGCAGTAGCCAAATGCCTGGTTATAATGAAGGCTGTTACCTTTGCTCTGATAAATAAAGGGGAAATTACTAAAGGAGATGTTCTGACGACGGCTCAGCTTGCTGGCATAATGGGCGCTAAGCAAACATCTAATATGATACCCTTGTGCCATCCAATTTTGATTGGAGATATTAATGTGGAGTTTAATCTGGATGAGATACATAGTACAATAGAGATTACTGCTGTAGTAAAAAGTATAGGTAAGACCGGAGTGGAAATGGAAGCTCTGACCGCTGCAGCAATAACTGCCCTCACTATATATGATATGTGTAAAGCAGTAGACCGGGGAATGCAAATTGATAAGCTTCGTCTAATAAAGAAAAGCGGCGGTAAAAGCGGGACAATAAACCTTGAGTAGATGTAGTTAATGTTATATACTACACAACTACTAGTTAGTATAATTTAAGGGGTGGATTATGAGATTATCATGTCTTCAGGAGAATTTAAATCAAGCACTCAATGTTGTTGGGAGAGCAGTAGCCAGCCGGACAACTTTACCTATAACCAATAATGTGCTGTTAGCCGCTGAGCAATCAAGGCTTAAACTGGTGGCAACTAATTTAGAGATGGCTATTAGTTGCTGGATTGGTGCTAAAGTTGAAGAAGAAGGGACAATTACTGCTCCCGCTCGTCTTCTCTCTGAATTTGTTAACTCTTTACCCAGTGATAAGGTTGATATTAACCTTTCCCCAAGGACTAAGACATTGGGGTTAAAATGTGCTCGTTTTGAAGCTAGAATCAGCGGGGTTGATGCTAAGGATTTTCCACCCATCCCTGAGATAAAAGATGGCATTACCACTAAGGTTGAGGTAGAAGCTTTACGACAGGGTATTAGCCAAGTAGTATTTGCAGCTGCTTCTGAAGATTCGCGTCCGGTGCTAACTGGAATTTATGCGGAATTTGAGGGTGATTTGCTAACATTGGCAGCAGCTGATGGTTTTAGATTGGCTGTGTATAAGTTACCTTTAATAAGTCCAGTTAACCAGAAAATTGAGGTAGTTATACCAGCACGGACTTTAGTTGAGCTGAACCGGCTTATGGCTAATCAGGAAGAGCCTGTTGAGATAACAATAAACCCTGACAAGAGCCAGGCACTGTTCCGGTTTAAGAATATTCAGTTAGTATCCCAACTGGTACAAGGTACCTTCCCGCAGTATGCGCAGCTTATTCCTCAAAGTTATAATACCCGTATAGTAGTTGATATTACTCAGTTATTAAGGGCGACAAAAACAGCCTTTATCTTTGCCAGTGATGGTGGTGGTATTGTCCGCTTCGTTACTACTCCTGGGCAAGAATTAAAACCAGGTAAAATAACAGTATCAGCTCGGTCAGAGGAAATAGGCGATGACAGTGGTGAGATTGATGCTATTGTTGATGGTGAAGAAGCAAAGATTGCCTTTAATGGTAAATATCTAATTGATGTGCTTAGTGTGCTTCGTGAAACACAGGTAGCCTTGGAAACCACTAATCCCTCAAGCCCCGGTGTTATCCGACCCGTGGGAGTTGATAATTACCTGCATGTCATTATGCCGATGTTTGTTCAATGGTGACTAAATTCTTCTTAGCTTGGTTAATAGATTGAGCAAACGGTGAATTACCGGGAAGTGGTTTACCAGGGTCTACGTAGTCATCAAAATTCATGTCTGGATGTTCCTTTGCATATTCATTGAAAAGTCTATTGAAAGTGGCTTCAGTCTCTGATTCCTCTGTAGATATTATTTGTCCGTATAGACTGA
>JAQTVP010000240.1 GCA_028707015.1 Dehalococcoidales bacterium
ATCAATATTGTCCCTGTGATTTCGCTGAGCACTGTCCGTATTACCGGCAACAGATGGAATTACCAAAAAACCCTGATATTTTGTCGGGAATAGCCGTAGATGAAGCTGTCGAATGTTATGTTCGTCTACAGGAGCAGAAGAAAGAATTGGAAACAGAAATAGATGAGATAAAGCAGATTATCATTAAGTTTTGCCAGACAGAGGGATTGAATCGGGTTTATGGTAAAGAGCACGCTATTACTTGTAAACCTGTAGATAGAATAAAATTTGATGAAGATGAAATCAGGGAAATACTGGAACCGTTAGGACTATGGCAGCAGGTTTTGAGTTTTGACCAATCCCGTCTAAAAAAACTGATTACCAATGAGGCTGTAACTGAGGATATTAGAGCCAAACTGGAAGTACTGAAACAGGTTATTTCTACATCTCCAAAATTATGGATAAAGAAACTTAGTAAGGAGTGAGTAATCTCAGTTAAATATTTTACTCAGGAAGGGATACATGCACCAGTATTAAGTGCTTGTAATTTATACTAAAAGCTTGTATTATGTGTACATAATTGAATAGGTAATCAGGGGTGTCTGCATATTAATCAGACATAATCGGAGAGCAAGCTGGTGTAAAGCCGGCACAGTACCGCCTACTGTGATTGATAGATAACTACTATCATAAGTCAGAACGCCGAACCTCTGGGTTTCCTTAAACCTCCGCGGAGAAAGGGGGTAGGATAATGGCTAGAGCTCCGTGATGAATTCCCCCTTGCTATGTGTGGCAAGGGATTTTTTTTGCTAAAAAATATTATCTGGAGGCAGTTTGTGAAACTGAAATGGTTTTGTATTTTTATAATAATATTTAGTCTTGTTCTTAGTATGGTTACCGGATGTCAAGAGCAATCTCAGCCAATAACTTATACTGATGATTTAGGACGGGAAGTAACTATTAGCCGGATACCTCAGAAAATCGTTTCTTTTGGACCTAGTATTACCGAGATTCTTTTTGCACTTGGTTTGGAGGATAAGGTGGTTGGTGTTAGTGATTACTGTGATTATCCTGATTCTGCTAAATTAAAACCTAAAATTGGTAATGCTTTTAATCCTTCAATTGAGAGAATTATTGATTTAGAACCAGACCTGGTTTTGACAGTGAAGCAGGATCAGCTTAATGATCAGTTGGATACACTTGGGTTTAGCTTTATGGTTCTGGATCCTGAGAATATTGATGGTATTTTCAGAGATATTGAATTAGTTGGAGAAATTACCGGTACTCAAAGAAAAGCTGAAGAAATCATTACCGATATGAAAGATAGTATGTCTCAAATTAATAATGCAGTGGCAGATGCTCTTAAAAAACGACTATTCTTTATAGTGGATGCTACTGATCTTACTCTGCCCTGGACAGCGGGTTCCGGCTCTTTTATTGATGCGCTGGTAACAATGAGTGGTGGTTATAATATCGCTAGTGAAATACCAGGTGCTTGGATACAGTTCAGTCTTGAACAGATAGTCAGTTCTGACCCAGAGATTATTATCGTTCAAACTATGCTTGGCGGAGTACCGACAGTGTCAGAAGAAGAGCTGCAGAATAACATTATCTGGGGAGGAATGACCGCAGTGAAGGAAGGTAACATTTCTTTTATCAACGGAGATCTGGTGAGCCGACCGGGGCCTCGTATTGTACAGGGATTGGAAGAGATGGTAAAAGTTATTCATCCGGAATTATTTGAATAATGGAACAATAGTGTAAATTTTGTTAAAGTGACATAGTTAAGCACTGATTATTTTATTGATGAATCATTCTGCCGATGTTAATATATAATTACTGGTATTAATGGAAGTTATCTTTAGTAAGAGGAGAGAGAATAATATGGATGGTATGGAAACCTTTATAGATATACTACCATTTTTGATACCTTTAGCAGTGATAGAATTTGGACTGATGATTTTTGCCCTAAACGATCTTATTAAGAGAAAGGTAGTTAAAGGCGGTAAAAAACTGCCATGGGGAATAGTAATAGTTGTATTTAGTATTATTGGTCCTATTTTTTACCTTCTTGTTGGTCGTGAGGAGTATTAGGTGGAGGCTATCAGTTGTCAGGGTTTGACCAAGCACTATGGTAATTTTGTTGCTCTGGACAATCTGGATTTGGTTGTTGAAGAACAGACTGTCTTTGGTTTTCTGGGGCCTAACGGTGCTGGTAAGACCACTACAGTAAAGATGCTGGTGGGATTGAGTACGCCTTCAGCGGGTAGAGCTTGGATAGCCGGTCAAGAAGTAATCGATGATGCTCTCTCATTAAGGAGTAGGATTGGTTATCTGCCTGAAGTACCTGCCTTTTATAACTGGCTGACTGGTCGTGAATTCTTGAGCTATGTAGGGGAATTGCATCACCTTTCTTCACGTGAAATTAAACTACGTTGTGATCAATACCTTGAATTAGTTGAATTAATAGAGGCAGCCAAGCGTAAGATAGGTGGATACTCACGCGGTATGAAGCAACGGCTTGGGATTGCCCAAGCTTTAATAAACCGTCCTAAAGTATTATTTCTTGATGAGCCGTGTTCAGCGCTTGATCCGATGGGGCGGAGAGAGGTACTGAATCTTATTGAACAAATGAGAACAGAAACCACTGTGTTTATGTCTACCCATATCCTGTCTGATGTGGAGCGTGTTTGTGATGTGGTTGGTATTATTAACCAGGGTA
>JAQTVP010000241.1 GCA_028707015.1 Dehalococcoidales bacterium
TGCTATCTTGGCCAGATGCTTCAGTATCACTGCGCCCAGAGCACAATTGAAGGCTCCTACCGCTCTAACTTTATGAGTTTGTGTTAATTGGTCAATCTCATTTATATCATCAGATGTTAGCCCGGTAGTACCTTTTACCAAGTTGACCCCTTGTTTTGCGGCAAGGCGTACTGCTGGTATTGTGGCTTGAGCAATGCTGAAGTCTACTAGAACATCAGGTTTACAGGTACTAAGTATCTTTTCCAGGTCAGAAGAAAATGGCACTGAGCCATTATTGTCCGGTAGGGGCAGATGATCTTGGGAAACGAACTTATCTACGGCACCTACCAGCTCAATTTCTGGTTCGTTGAAGATACTGTTAAAAATAACCTGACCAACTCTACCTAATGCACCGTGAACTACTACTTTAATTGTCATTATTATGCTCCTTTGGCTTAGTGGCGCTGTCTGTTTCTGGGGGGATTATGACGCCCCGTGGAATGACTGCTTTGCTGTTTTCTAAATGGATAGTTTTCCGTCTTTCCAGGTTTTGATTCAGCATCTATCCCTTCGGAAACATTTTTAAACACAGCACGTCGTGATAAGTTTACTCTACCCATATTATCAATTTCAGTTACCTTAACTGTAATCTCATCACCCATTTTAACAACATCTTCAACTTTATCCACTCGGTAATCAGCTAGTTCACTAATGTGTACTAAACCTTCCTTACCAGGAAGGATTTCTACCATTGCACCGAAGTTCATCAGGCGGGTTACTTTTCCGGTATAGATAGTACCAACTTCTATATCCTTAGTTAAATCTTCAATTATTTTAATTGCTTTACGAGCTGCTTCTTCATCAGGTGAGCCAATAATAATTGTACCTTCATTATCGATATCAATTGTTGTTTTAGTTTCATCAATAATTGATCTGATTGTTTTACCGCCGGTACCAATCACGGCGCCAATTTTCTCGGTAGCAATCTTTAGTGTGTACATTCTTGGTGCGAAACGGCTGACTTCAGGCCGGCTGGTATCTATAGTTTGATTCATTATATTTGTGATAAAAAGGCGTGCATCCCGTGCCTGGCTTAATGTTTTTTCAATAATGCTTAAGCTTATCCCTTTTAGCTTGGTATCCATCTGCAGTGCGGTAATTCCGTCAATAGTTCCAGCCACCTTGAAATCCATATCACCATTAAAATCTTCAATACCTTCAATATCGGTTAAAATGACTTCATTGCCTTTTTCGTCAGTAATCAGTCCCATTGCTACTCCGGCTACTGCTTTCTTGATAGGAATACCGGCATCCATTAATGATAGGCTTGAAGCACAAACACTGGCCATAGATGTGCTGCCACTTGAAGTAAGAACTTCAGAGACAAGGCGAATAGTGTAAGGAAAGTCATCATCCTTGGGTATTATTGGCAAAAGTGCTCTTTCAGCTAAAGCTCCGTGTCCAATCTCGCGTCGGCCAGCTGAGCCAACTCGTTTTACTTCGCCGGAAGAAAAAGGAGGAAAATTATAATGGTGAATAAAACGCTTAGTTTCTTCTATACCCAATCCATCAAGCATTTGTTCTTTTTTAATCGGGCCTAAAGTAGTGATTGCCAGAACTTGTGTTCGTCCTCGATTGAATAGCGCAGATCCATGTGTGCGGGGTAGTAGCCCTACTTCACAGCTTATCGGCCGAACCTCGGTTAAGGTGCGGCCAGCAACTCTTCTATTATTTTCTATTACATTCCTTCGTATTTCAATTTTAATTTTATTATCAAGAGCAGATACTATAGCATCTTCAGAAAATGATGTTGACAAGGTTTCTATCAGTTCCTTTTTAATGTCTGCTAATTCCTGCTCTCGCTGTGGTTTTTCCTTTTGATTTAAAGCCTGATTGATTTTCTCAATAACAGATGATGGAATGACAGATAGTAACTCCTGATTAATTTTATCTGGGGGAGCTTCTACCTTTGGTTTTCCATGAACCTGTCGAATTTGTTCCTGAATTTTAATAATATTTTGATTTGCTTCATGCCCGAATTGAATAGCTTGATTTAAGATATCTTCTGGAGCTTCCTGAGCTCCCGCTTCTACCATAACTATTGCATCTTTAGTACTGGCGACAACTAGGTCAAGCAGACTGTTTTCGAGTTCGGCTAATGTTGGATTTAATATTATTTTATTGTCAATATAGCCGATATGAACAGCACTGACCGGGCCATCAAAAGGTATTTCTGACATTGACAATACAGTTGAGCTGCCAATAACAGCCAGGATATCAGGATCATTCTCTTGATCCGCAGATAACACAGTAATTATTAATTGAATATCTTTACGCCAGGTTTTGGGTAAAAGGGGGCGCAATGGACGATCGGTAAGACGGCCAGCTAAAGTAGCCTCTTCACTGGGGCGGCCCTCTCTTCTGATAAAACCGCCTGGAATTTTACCAGCGGCGTATAGTCGTTCTTCATAATCAACTGTTAGCGGTAAAAAATCTACTTCTTCGCGTGGTTCCGTGCCAACACAAAGAGTAACTAGAACTAAAGTGTCTCCATATTGTACCGTTACCGCTCCGTTCGCTTGTGTAGCGAGTTTCCCGGTGCTAATGGTGAGATTTCTCCCACCTACCTCAGACTCAAATGATTGAAATTCTGTCAAAATTTATCCTTCTTTTTCTTTTAATAAAAATTTATTTACGTAAACCAAGCCTTTTAATTAAATT
>JAQTVP010000041.1 GCA_028707015.1 Dehalococcoidales bacterium
GCTATTTCTTCACCCAAGCTGGACAAACGTTTGCCGTCGTTTCTTACTATTGAAGAGGTAAAAAGTCTTCTCAATGCTCCTGATTTATCTGGTCCGGCAGGTTTACGTGACCGTGCTTTATTGGAACTGCTTTATGCCTCTGGACTCAGAGTAAGTGAACTGGTGAATCTGGATGTGGAGCAGATTAATTTTGATGATAATGAAATCCGTGTCTGGGGAAAAGGGTCTAAGGAACGGGTGGTTCTGATGGGTGAACCAGCCGCCGTAACACTTAAAACCTATCTTAATCAGGGCAGGCCTGAACTTTTGGGTAAATACGAGAATACTGCTTTATTTCTTAACCGTTACGGTAGGCGAATTACAGAACGGTTGGTGCAAAGAGTACTAGAAAAATATGCTAGAATTAGTATAAAGAAAAGGGTTTATCCGCATATGTTGCGTCATACTTTTGCAACGCATCTTCTGGATGGCGGAGCCGATTTAAGGGTAGTTCAGGAACTTTTAGGGCACAGCAGTCTGTCTTCTACTCAAATTTACACTCATGTAAGCAGAAAACAGGCTAAAAAAGTATATTTGGCCGCTCATCCGATGGTACGGGAATGGGATAATGATTTTGAGAAGTAGATTGCATAATTTACGACGGGAGTTTATTCGGAAAGATATTTGTGCCCTATTTGTTTCTCAACCGGAGAATATATATTATCTTTCTGGTTTTGATGGTTCAGATACTTTCCTTTTGATTACGCCGCAAGATGCAATTCTAGCTACCGATTTTCGTTATATTGAGCAAGCGGAAAGACAGGCTCCCGATTATGAGATTTTTCAAATATCAGGAAGAATTAAAGATTGGTTCCCGAGGCTTATGTCCGGTATAAGCTGGGATAAATTAGGATTTGAGGCAGGGCATATTACCTTTGCGCTACATCAGCAGCTAGTTGATGCTCTGGGGGAAAGTAAACCATCGTTGAAGTTTACTCCCGTAGTCGGATTGGTGGAATCACTGCGGATTATAAAAGAACCTGAGGAAATTGAGCTTATTATGCAGGCTTCAGCAATAACTGATAATGCTATTGAATATGTTAAAGATATTGTTTATGCTGGTATGAGTGAAAAAGAATTAGCCTGGGAAATAGAGAAATTTATGCGTGAGCATGGTAGCCAGACATTGCCTTTTGAAGTTATTGCTGCTTCTGGTCCTAATTCCGCGTTACCTCACGCCCAACCCTCTGAGCATATTATTAATGAGGGAGAGCCAATAGTAATTGATATTGGAGCTAGAATTGGCGGTTATGGCAGTGACCTCAGTCGGACTCTTTGTGTTGGCTCTGGTGACGGAACCTATAATAAGGTTTATGATATTGTTCTTGAGGCTCAGCTAACAGCAATAGCTGCAATGAAGGAAGGAATGACGGGAGAAGAGGCTGATAGACTGGCTAGAAAAATTATTATAGAGGCGGGTTATGGTGAAACTTTTGGTCATTCCTTAGGTCATGGAGTAGGTTTGGCAGCTCATGAACAGCCGCGCCTTGGACCAAGTTCGGTGGAGCGTCTTGTTAATGGTATGGTATTTTCTATCGAACCAGGCATTTATATAACTGGGTGGGGAGGTGTTAGAATTGAGGATACAGTGGTAATGGAAAACGGTAAAATCAGAGTAATTTCAAGTGCACCGAAAAACAGGTGATATCTAAATATTAAGGTGGATTAAAGGGAAGGGATAAATAATGATGATAAAGATAAGAATTTTAGAGAATCTGGAGATTGGAGACTGATATGATAAACGGTAGTGAACTAAGAAAAGGAGTTATTATCGAATTAGACGGCAAGCTGTATCAAGTTGTTGAATATCAGCATATCAAGATGAAACGGACCGCTTTGGCTCGTGTAAAAATGCGTGATGTACAAGCTGGTCACAATATTGAACGGACTTTTCAATCTAATGATAAATTAATTCGGGCACGTCTTGAATTTCGCCAATCACAATATCTATATAATGATAATAATCTGTATTATTTTATGGATGAGGAAAATTATGAGCAGGTAGCGCTTACTACTGAGCAATTGGGAGATGCGCTAAACTATTTAAAAGAGGGTATATCTGTAGGGCTATCTTATTATAAAGAAGAACTGATAGGGGTAGAATTGCCAATTACGATAGAACTTAAGGTAGTAGATACTGGGCCTGATTTTAAAGGAGATACAGCCACTACTGGTACTAAACCGGCTGTAATGGAAACAGGTATTAATATTCAGGTCCCCTTATTCATCAATAATGAAGATGTTATAAAGGTCGATACCCGTACCGGTAGTTATCTAGAAAGGGCTAACTGAAATAAAATTGCTTAAAGCTGATTTTCATATTCATACCAAATATTCAATGGACTGCACTACGCCTTTGGAGAAGATAATCAGCCGTTGTCAGGAACTGGGCATAAACTGCATTGCGATATCTGACCACGGTACTGCTGAGGGTGCTTTGAAAATGCAAAGTTTGGCCCCGTTTAAGGTAATTGTCGCTGAGGAAATCCTGACGCTTAATGGCGAAATTATGGGTATGTTTCTTAAGGAGACTATACCCAGTGGTATGTCTATTGAGCAGACTATATCACAAATTAAAGCTCAAGGTGCTCTGGTAAACATACCTCATCCTTTTGATTCGCTTAGAGGCCTCAGGTTGAACGATGCGGAATTTGAAGCACTGGCAGACAAGATAGATAGTATAGAGGTGTTTAATGCCAGAGCGCTTTCCCATAAGTCTTTAGAAAAAGCGAAGGCATTTGCTATGGAATATAATATTCCTATGACGGCAGGTAGTGATGCTCACACTGTAGGTGAAATAGGTAACGCCTACTTAGAAATTCCTGAATTTAATGGGAGAGATGACTTTTTAACTGCTTTGGCTGCAGGTACTGTTTTTGGGCATAGAACAAATCCCTTAATACATTTCCGTACCAGCTGGACAAAATTAAAGAGTTTTCTTACAAAAAAATAACTATGTATAAACTCGGTTGGTTTTCTACAGGCAATGATGAGGCAGCTAGAGAACTCCTGAGAACAGTAAAAAACAATATTGATCAGGGTGAGATTAATGCTGAAATAGCCTTTGTCTTTAGTAATCGTGAGCCTGGCGAGTTGGAACAGAGCGATTGTTTCTTTAAACAGGTCACAGATTATAATATTCCCCTTGTTTATTTTTCTTACCAGAAGTTTAAGGCCGGTAAAGGTGCTTCTGTTGTTGAAGAGACTGCTAGTTTGCCATTATGGAGGCTGGATTATGATAGAGAGGTAATGAAGCGGCTGCAAAAATTTGACCCTGATTTGTGTGTATTAGCTGGTTATATGCTGATAATTGGGAGCGAAATGTGCCAGAGATATAACATGATTAATCTCCATCCGGCAGCGCCAGGCGGACCTGTGGGAACTTGGCAGGAAGTAATCTGGCAGCTTATTGGTAATAAAGCTAAGGAAGCAGGAGTAATGATGCATTTGGTAACTCCAGAATTGGATAAAGGGCCGCCGGTAACTTATTGTACTTTTCCCATTGAAGGCAAGGTATTTGATAAATATTGGAGCGAAATAGAAAATATTCCTTTTAGTGACATGAAAAAAAGAAATAGTGAAAATAATTCTTTATTTAAGTTAATTCGGTATTATGGCTTAGCTAGGGAATTTCCATTGATAGTTTTTACCTTAAAAGCTTTTAGCCGCTGTAAAATTATGATAACAGAAGATAAAAGAATTATTAATTCTGAAGGGGAACCAATTTGCGGATATAATCTGACCGATGAAATAAACAAATTAGTGAAAGAGATATAAATTATTATGAACTCTATTTGTTTTGATCTTGAAGGGCCACTGTCACCTCAGGATAATGCTTATGAAATAATGAAGCTTTTTCCTAATGGGGGCGAAATATTTGAGGTTATCAGCCGTTATGATGATTTGCTCACATTAGAAAAAAGGGACGGTTATGAGCCTGGAGATACGCTGGCACTTATCGTTCCTTTTCTTATTCTCCATAATATTACGGAAAATGATATTGCCTCTTTAGCTAGTAAAGCGAACTTAACTAATGGTGCTGCTGATTTTGTTTTCTGGCTTCAAACTGATGGCTGGAAGATATTTTGTATTAGTACCAGTTATAAGCAGTATGCCCTTCATATCACTCATAAATTAGGTATTTATGCTCATAATGTTGCTTGTACGTTATTTTCCCTGGATAAATTCCGTGCTGCATTATCTGAAAAAGATGCTAATCTGTTACGGCAAGGTGAAAAAGATATCCTCAAATTGTATCCCGTTAGTGATGATAAAGAGATTAAGCAAAGATTAGACAACTTTTTTCGGGAAAAACTTCCATTTACTGATATTGGTGCCGCAATAAATAACGTAAAACCGGTCGGTGGTCAGCGTAAAGCATCCGCTCTAACTAAATTTGCTGATACTTATGACCAGCCTTTATCCAAGTGGATTGTAATTGGTGATAGCATTACCGATTACCGGATGCTACAGATGGTGGAGGCAGCAGGAGGATTGGCTATTGCTTTCAATGCTAATGAATATGCATTACCTTACGCAACCATGAGCCTAGCTTCTACTTCGCTTGATGATCTGATTGAAGTGGTAGTGGCTTGGCAAAAGAATAGCCGTGAAGGAGTGCAGGAATTAGTGAAAGAAAAAGAGGGAAATGGTGGTACAGGGGATAAAGGATTTTTTAACTGGCTATCGGGAAGTAGTAATATAGACGATAAAGTTATTGCGGTTCATAAGAAGATACGTAGCTTGGTTCGGGAAGAAGCTGGCAGACTTGGTTAAAATTATAATTGCACTATCTGTGGGGCTGATTATATGAGTAATATTGAGGTAGTGGGACTGGGAGCACTGAATATAGATCATATGTATCGGGTGGAGCGTATTCTTGTTGACGGAGAGGCAGTAGTAGATGAATTACATTCATTCTCCGGTGGCTCAGCTGCTAATACAATCTATGGTTTGGCAAAACTTGGTGTAAATACCGGTTATACAGGCGTTATTGGTGGTGATGCTGGGGGTAAAATACTGTTGCGGAATTTTCAACTGGTTGGCGTGGATACAAGTAAAATCAGGATCAAACGAGGAGTGATGACGGGGTCAGTACTTTGCCTTAGCGATAAACTAGGCCAGCGTTCTCTTTATGTTGTACCTGGTGTCAATAGCCTGATGACTATAGATGATTTGGATTTAACCTATATAAATCAGGCAAAGTGGCTTCATCTCTCTTCCTTTGCTGATGACACGCAATTTGAAGTATTGCTGGAGTTAATGAATAGACTGGATTCATCTGTTAATCTTAGTTTTTCTCCCGGAGTTTTACATTCCAATAAAAAAGTAGCGGTTCTTAAGCCAATTTTAAGCAGGACTACTATACTCTTTGTTAATCAACATGAGATACAGCATTTAACCCAAAAAGATATTGTTGCAGGCGCTGAGCTCTGTCTCCGCCAAGGTTGCCATATGGTTGTGGTTACCTTAGGTAAGGGGATGATATTGAAGCTGGGACAAAGAACAGTGAATGCTGTTTGTTATATTAGAGGCGCTGACGGTGAATATGTGGTTGAGCCTATTAGTCCTGATGTAATATCTGAAATAGATTCTACCGGGGCTGGTGATGCTTTTGCTGCTGGATTCCTCTATGGCACACTTAACGGAAAGCAGCCTTACGATTGTGGTTGCATAGGTGACCTGGTGGCTCGCTTGTCTTTGACTAAACTAGGGGCAAGAGAGGGCCTGCCTAATTTTACTAAGCTGGCCCAATATTACCATAAATATTACAATAAGGAACTGTAACTTATTTTTTCTCTTCTTCTTTCGCTCGTCCACTCAGAATCTCATCAATTAATCCGTATTCTTTGGCTTGCTCAGGATTAAGGTAGAAATCGCGGTCGGTATCATGTGTTATCTTTTCCATTGGTTGGCCGGTGTGGTCAACCAGAATACCACGGATCAGGTCTTGCAGTCGCATAATTTCGCGGGCAGCAATTTCCACATCAGCTGCTTGCCCTTGTGCTCCGCCGGCAGCCTGGTGCAGATGTATTGTAGCGTTGGGCAGGGCATAACGCTTACCTTTGGCACCGGCACAAAGGAGTATTGTTCCCATGCTGGCGGCCAGCCCAACGCAAATAGTAGATACATCGGGGCGTATTAACTGCATTGTGTCATAAATAGCTAGCCCTGAGTTAATAATACCACCAGGACAGTTAATGTATAGATTTATATCTTTATCCGGGTCTTCTCGTTCCAGAAATAGAAGCTGAGCGATAATAACATTAGCTACCTGATCGTTAATGGGCATGCCCAGCATGACGATGCGTTCTCTTAAAAGTAGAGAATAAATATCAAATGCGCGTTCTCCTCTAGCTCCAGTTTCAATTACCATAGGAATAACATTCATTGGTTGGTTATTCATTTTTATCCTCCGTTTCTATTATTTCAGCAGTTGTATTTTTGCCACTAGCTATGTCTACAAGTTTTTGAATAGTTTTCTGTGTTAGTAATGATTGCCTGATTGAATTACGTGCTTGCGGTGCGTTCAGATAATCCTTCAGTTTTTCCTTGTCTTCATTAGTTCTTTCTACCGCATCATTAATCTCAGTATCGATTTCAGTTTCATCAACCTTGATATTTTCTCCCTCGGCGATTTTACCTAGCATAAGGGATTGAGTAACTCTCTTCGTGGCAAGGGGGTGTAATTCTTGTCTGAGTTCTTGTTCTGTCTTGTTAATAATATTAAGATATTGCTCTATTTGGCTACCATCCATTTGCCAGCGTCTTAACTGCTGGTTAATAAGCTGGTCTATTTCCATCTCTACTAAAATTGGCGGGAATTCCATCTCGGTAGTGTTAACGGCTGCATCTATTGTCTTTTCTTCAAAAGTTGCCTTAGCTTTATCTATAGCTCTGAGATTTAATTCAGCGGAAATCTTTTCTTTTAATACGTCTATAGTATTAAATTCAGGATTAACCGTTTGGGCAAATTCGTCATTAAGCTCAGGAAGCTTTTCCTGCTTTATTTCTTTTACAAGTACTTTAAAGACAGGTTCTTTCTCAGCTAGTTCACTTTTGGCATAGTCTGCGGGTAATTTTATCTTGAACTCTTTTTCTTCGTCCCGGTTCATACCGACAAGTTGCTCAGCAAATCCGGGAACAGGAAGCGGTAACTCTTGCATTACCCGGTATTGTGCATCTTTTTGATTTATGAAAGGTACATCTTCAATATTACTCTCAACATTTATCACTGCTAAGTCAGAAAAAGCTATCGGGCGTTCCACAGGTTCCCAGGTTGCATGCTGATGCTGCAGTTGCTCTATGGCAGTATTAATATCGTCTTCGGTTACTTCTATTGTTTCAGGTTCAACCTGTATGTTTTGGTAATCCCCCAGATTAATAGTTGGCGGCAATGGTACAGTAGCCTTAAAGATTAACGGGTCAGCTTGAGTCACTTCAATCTCGGGTTGAGTAAAAGCCTCTATATTTTGCTCTTGTAAAGCTTTTTTATAAGCTTCAGGTATCAGGTTATTTATTGTATCTTCAAAAAGGCTTTCTTTACCTATATGACGCTCCAATACATCTCGTGGCGCTTTTCCTTTCCGGAAACCTGGGACACTGTTTTTCTTTACCAGGCGATGATACGATTTCTCAAGAGATTCCTCTACTTCTTCGGGTTCCATCTCAATGGACAGAAATGCCTGGCAGTTTTCTATTTTTTCTTTGGTTACTTTCACTATTTACCCACCTACTTCAATTAAGTTTAGCCCGGTCCTGATAATATTTTACATGTCCTGCCGCGGACATTGGTATGGAAACGTTAGTCCAGTATTGATATAGGGATGACATTCCTTCTCTAACTGGCTCCATCTCAGCTGTTTCCCGGGCAGTTATATTTTTTGCTCCATTGTCCGGGTTATTCATGGCTACTGCTTCGGTAATAATATTGTGCCGGTTTTTAATTTTATTTATAGCTAGCTTAAGGTTTTCCTGGACCTTGTTGCTAGTGCTAAAATGTGCGAAATAAATAATATTAGCATTTAATTTCATCAGATTGTACAGGGTATTAATATACTGTTCTGCATTAAAGCTGGGTGGCGGAGTGATTGGTATTAATATTTCATTTTGATCTATGTAATTGCCGACGGCGTCTCCGGTAAATATGCCACCGTTTCGGTTTTCATATATGCATACCTGATGAGGAGCATGTCCCGGCGCGTCAATAAATCTTAAAACTTGATTGTTTCCAAGTTTAATGGTTGTATTGTCATTTGCGATTTGTATTCGATCTTTCTTAATCGGCATAACCTTGCCATTTTTCACTAAAGCTTCTTCGCCTTGTGTTTCTACCAGGCTGCTCATTAGTTTCTTGGGATTTATTAAGTGCCTTGCCCCTTTACTGTGCACCCATATTGTAGCTTGAGGCATATATTGAAGTAGGACCCCGGCACCTCCAGCATGATCCAGGTGGACGTGGGTTATAATTATATGATTTATATCCTCAGGCTTCAAGCCAAGTTTTCTAATGCCCTCAAGCACAACGTTAACTGAGGTGGTAGGCCCGCTGTCAACCAATGCCTTATTATCTTCATTAAGAAGATATGTAGAGCCAAATTTAGGTATGGAATACAATTGGTTATCAATCATATATATATTAGCAGCCACCTCTTGTACATCAACCATAAATTATTCTTCCTTTAGACTCAGATGTAATTCAGCTAGTTGCTCATCACTAACTATAGATGGAGCATTCAGAGTAAGATCAATTGCGCTCTGATTCTTAGGGAATGCAATTACTTCTCTGATGGTATCGGCTTTTGCCAGCAGCATAACCAGTCGGTCCAGTCCTAACGCTATGCCACCATGAGGTGGAGCACCATACTCAAAAGCTTCCAGCATGTGCCTGAACTGAGCATAAATCTCGGTATTACTATACCCTAATAAGTTAAAAATTCTCCTTTGAAGCTCAGCATTATGAATTCTTATACTGCCGCCGCCTATCTCAAAGCCGTTACATATCATATCATAATGCTTACCTCTTACTTTTTCGGGTTGAGCATCTAATAAGGACATATCTTCATTTCGTGGAGAGGTAAAGGGATGATGTTCTGATTCCCAGCGTGCTGACCCTTCATTTTTTCTTAAGAGTGGAAACCCAATGATAAAAGCAAAGGCCAGAAGGTCAGGATCAGCCAGATTGAGCCTTTTCCCCATTTCCTGGCGCAGTTCACCTAAAACGGTATTGGCTATCTCGGGTTTACCAGCGATAATAAGCAACAGGTCACCCATATTTGCCTCTAAACGCCTGGCTATTTGTTTAACCTGATCCAGAGATAAATATTTAGCAGCTCTGGATTTTACCTGTTCCATGGTTAAATTATTTAAATCATCAGTTTTATCACCTAATGATATTGTTACTAAACCCCCCGCTCCAAGTTCTACTGCCATTCTATTTAGTTCCTCAAGTTGACTTCTGGTATAAGCAGCACATTCGGGAGCACATATACCCTTTACTTGACCGCCATTAGTGATAGCGGAATGGAAAATAGAAAAGTCAGAGTCAGCAGCTATGTCTGATAAATTTCCTATTTTTAGATTAAAACGTAAATCAGGTTTATCAGATCCGTAATGTTCCATAGCTTCGGTATAACTGATACGGGGAAAAGGTTTTATTAGCCGCATTCCAGGTTTAACTGCTGCTACCATAGAGGTGAAAAGTTCCTCCATTAGTTTAAGGATATCTTCTTCCTCAATAAAGCTCATTTCCAGATCGAGTTGGGTGAATTCTGGTTGCCGGTCAGCACGAGTATCTTCATCGCGAAAGCATCGAGCTATTTGAAAGTATTTCTCTATCCCAGCTACCATTAGTAATTGTTTGAGTTGTTGTGGGGATTGGGGTAGGGCGTAAAACTTACCGGGATGAACGCGGCTGGGTACTAAATAATCACGAGCTCCTTCAGGGGTACTTTTAATTAAAATAGGGGTTTCTATTTCCATAAACGCTTTAGCATCTAAAAAATCACGAATAAATTTTGTTACCCGGTGGCGTAATAGCAGGTTTTCTTTCATCCTAGTCCGCCGTAGATCAAGATAACGATATTTAAGGCGAAGGTTTTCATCCACTTCAATATCTTCGTTTATGTAAAAAGGTGGAGTCTTTGATGGATTAATGATAGCTGTACTTTCAGCAATAACTTCGATATCACCAGTCGGGAGGCTGGAATTCTTAGTTCCCGGAGGGCGAATGGCTACCTCACCGCTAACGCTAACTACATATTCATTACGCATCTCACTGGCTATTTCGTGGCATGAATGTGACTTTTCCGGATTGAATACTACTTGGACTATCCCTGCTCTATCTCGCAGGTTAATAAATATCAGACCGCCATGGTCCCGGCGGCGGTCTACCCACCCGGCCAGAGTTACCTTGGTGCCGGCATGTTTTTCGTTTAATTCACCACAACTATAAGTCTTGAGCAAGGTAATCCCCTAATTCCAAAAAATTTATCGTATTATAGCGAT
>JAQTVP010000242.1 GCA_028707015.1 Dehalococcoidales bacterium
TGGCAACAAATGGCCTTGCAATTTTACTAGCGCCTAAAGCCCTCCCGAACAGAACGGTCCCGCCATGAAGCAATGACCCAATGCCGGCATCAAAAACAACATTAGCAAAAACATCCTCTGGCCTGGGAGCTTCTCCGGTTGTTATCCACGTAATACCTTGAATACCCAATCCTATACTTACACTAACCCCTATTGTTATAACTACGGCTTCTGGAGCCGCAAACACAAAACCTACGGGAAGAAGATATGCGCCAACTTGCATTTTTACCTGATTAGATTCTAATCTGTTAATATCGCTGATATTCTCTATAGCTCTAACAGCTTCCGGAGAAATAGCATTTGCTTCTCTTATGAAAGCTGCGGTTTGTTCTAAACTCATATTTTCAGAAGGCACTGCAAGATAATTAGTTAAAAATGTTTCTATTCTTTCTTCTGTTCTTATTGTAGCTTCGTCTTTATCTGCGCCTAAAGGAGGACGCAAATCCGCCGGTATGTCACTAAAAACACCTCTCCCCTTGGGCATTCTAATATCTCCACTATACCAAGATTTACGATACTCAGAATAATACTTGTCACCAAACCACAATCTGTCATTTTCAGAGAAAATATCAATCTGATATAAAAATACCTGTAATGTCTTTTCATTGAAATCTGAATTTTCGCCTAAAGTAACAATATCTTTTCCAAGCTTATTGAATACATCTATTAATTTTAAAGAACCTATTTTAGCTTCATTAAGCGTGACTTTTCTGCCGTTTCCTGCGACAACAGTTATTTCTCCATTCTGGCCTTTTGCAAATACCAATCCAGATGTACCTGCTGAAATGGTGTCTATTACACCGGCCTCGCTCAGTTCATCATAAACATTATTAGTAATAATCTGATCTCCAACTTTTTTAGCGGAACTGCCGTCTCTAAACTGGACGTTGGTTACATTTGGCTGGCCTTCTACTTTTCCATCGCTAGAGACGACATATTTATAAATTATTTTTCCTCTCACTCTGCCCCAGGCAATAGCCCCTCCGGCGAATTCATCAAAACTCATAGCTGGACTATAATTTTCTTTCTTCATTCTTGTTACAAGTACGCCGCCTCCGGCATCTAAGTATGAGTATGCATATGATTCAACTTCATTTTGAGCCTCATAACTGTCATACAGGTCAGCTAAAACAGTTCTTTCCTCATTTCCTGTTTTAATTATATAGAAACGAATCTCCGTTCCTTTACCATCTGAAAATACGCCTTCCTGTTTATCGCCTTTATTTTTCCATTTACCCTGCAGGCTAAGCAAGATCAGTTTATTGTCCCTATGAATAAACTGATGAGAAACAATGTTTCCATTTTCAATGACAATAGAGATATTTTCGCCTTCAAAATTACTATCAAAGGTTTTTGTAACAATAGCAATGCCTTTTGTGTCAACGAATAAGCCGTCCTTATTTATGAAGATGCCTCTATTGTCCATGTTGAGATTACTGTATGTGGATATGGCATTGTAGATTCTGGTTTCCTGGGGATTGAACTCTTTACTGGTGCCTCTTCCGCTACTCAGCCTCTGGACAAAGATAAGAACTGCGCCTTTAGTAAGGTAATTTAACCTGGTAATATTAATAGTGGTGTTAAGAAGCCCGCTTCCTTCGGAGATCTTACCTTCATTAATGCTGATAGAATAGTTATAACCTTCGATTTTAGTTGTAAAGTTCTTAGCAGCAATAGGAACGCCTTTTGTGTCAACGAATAAGCCGTCCTTATTTATGAAGATGCCTCTATTGTCCATGTTGAGATTACTGTATGTGGATATGGCATTGAGAATTATGGCTTCCTGCGGATTGAAATCCTTATCTCCTTCCCCTTTACGCAATCTGATAGTCATGACTTCCACTGCGCCTTCAGTAAGGTAATTTAACTTGGTAATATTAATAGTGGTATTGAGCTTCTCGCTGGCTTCGGAAAGCTTGCCTTTATTAACATTGATTGTGTAACCTCTTCCCTCTATATTAATCTTAAATGGAGTTATGGTGATAGCATTGCCTTTGGTATCAACGAATAAGCCGTCCTTATTTATGAAGATGCCTCTATTGTCCATGTTGAGATTGTTATATGTGAATATAGCATTGAGAATTATGGCTTCCTCTTGAGTATAAGGACCTATTCCTATTTTCATGGCATTTCTAGCGTCATCCGTAATGACATCTGTTTTTTTGGACATAATTCTTATATTTAGACGGATTATTGATTCAGTAATATCGATTCCCTTAATATCTGTCACCGAGACTGTAGTTATTAATACTTTTTCTTTATTCTCTTCTCCTCTATAATTAAATATGATTGTTGTATCCGCTATTGTTTCATCGTCTAATTTGCCATCGTAACCTAAAGCCCCGGCATAATCTGCGTAAGTAGTCTTGCGCTGAACACGCCCGCCTTGATTAAGAATACTTATATTGCCTTTATCGATACTTACCTTGGTCCCATCGCTTATATCGTATCCCGCAACATTAAGAGTTGTTCCATCATTAGTTACAACCTTAAACTGGCCTTGCGTGAAAACAGGGCTTCCATTAGAAAATGTCAGCATGCCATATACTGCATCGCTATCCATTCTTACGATTACATTTTCCCCATCTTTGACCAACTCTATGCCGGATGTCCTTGAATCACCAGAGGCTCCGCCTAAAGATACAAGATCG
>JAQTVP010000243.1 GCA_028707015.1 Dehalococcoidales bacterium
CATGCCTCATAACGACTACTCTTTCCCTGAGGCCTTTTGCCCAAGCAGTTCTGATGTAATCCTGTCTCAGTACTTCCAGCATCATTGTGCGCGTCATCCTCATGGTTACTCCGGACATAGCCATGCCAAGGACAATTGCCGGAATTATAAACATTTTTAAATTACCCAACGGGTCTTCGCTAAAAGGAATCATTTGTATGGATGGCGAATAACCCCACCATATTGATGGGAACACAATGACCATTGTTCCTACCCAGAATCCGGGAACGGCGATGCATAGTATACCAAAGCTACGGCCAACATAGTCGCCCCAGGTATCCTGCCGTAACGCTGAAAATATACCGATCGGTATTGCTATTAACTGACCTACTATTAATGCCAGAATACCAAGCTCAATTGTTACTGGCCATCTAGCTAACATCTCTTCAAGTACCGGAGTCTTTGACCATAAGGAGCTTCCTAGATCACCATGCAGAATAACATCACCCATCCAGCGGAAATACTGGATGTAAATTGGCTTATCCATTCCCAAGGCTTGTTCAATTGCATCTCTGTCCATTTGTGTGGCGGTTTCCATTTGAGCTACCATCAGATCGATTACATCGCCTGGGATGAGGCGTATAATGGTAAAGATTATCATACTGGCTATGATAACTGTTGGTATTGCTAGTAGTAATCTTCTAATTAAAAAAGCTCGCATATCACTTCTCCTTGCTATTTCGCCACATTCAGAATAGTATACTACCTTACTAATCTAAAAGCTAATTTTCCTTTTTAAAACAAACAATGAGTTTCGTTATAACTAAAACAAATAAATAATGTACGTAACAAAAAATACTTAAAGTTATTTCTCAAAAGAACCAATCACCACATCTCATAACAACCGTTAGAATTAAGTATTTTATACCATAAGCTAATCCTTTTGTCAATGGTTTTAATTGTTCCTTATCTATAGAATCTGTGTGAAGAGAATCAATAAAGATTATTCATGCAGTCGATATTATGATCTCTTTAAGAAATGGTATTAAGCTATATTGTAATATATAGATAGATGAGATATGTTTAGATATCCTTTTTATTCTTTAAAAAGCCATTCAGAATTAAATAGATGTTGGGGAAGAAATGCAGTTTATTGGCGTGGATATAGTAGAAATAGATCGTATTAAAAGTGCTATTAATAATTTTGGGGAAAAGTTTTTACAGCGGATATATACCAGGCGGGAACTTGAAATATATGGCGAAAAACCTTCATCTCTGGCTGCTCGTTTTGCTGCTAAAGAAGCTGTAATAAAAGCACTGGGTAAGATAACAAATGGCGTCATCTGGAGAGAAATAGAGATATTATCTGATACTAACGGTAAGCCGGTAGTTAATCTGTATGGTAGAACTAAAAACCAGGCGGTAAGTTTGGGCTTGGTTGGTTTTAATATTAGTCTTTCTCATTCAAGGGAATATGCAATTGCTTTTGTTACTGGTGAAACCACGTAGTTAAAATAGGGTTATTTACATAAATTGGTGGTACCCTTGGATATGTTACTAATTAAGGTTTATCGATATAGAAATTAATGATATTTGATATAAAGTTATAGATAGGTAGCGGGAATAAATAAATGACAGCATTACTTTTTGGTACGGGGGGAGTTCCCCATAGCGCTAAGATGAGATCTACCGAGTCAGGAATTGAGCGTATCGCTGAACTTGGGTTGGGTTGTATGGAGATGGAATTTGTCCGGGGAGCACACATGAGTGAGGCACATGCTACGGTGGTGGCTGAAACTGCTCATAGGGAGTCAATAAAATTGTCAGCTCATGCTCCTTACTTTATTAATCTTAATGCACATGATCCAGAAAAAATTAAAGCCAGTCGGGATCGAATAATAAAAACGGCTCATATCGCCTCACTTTGCGGAACTGAAAGTATTATTGTTCACGCTGCTTTTTATCTTGGTGATCCACCAGAAAAGGTCTACCATGCAGTAAAAAAACAGTTAGTTGAAATACTAAAGCAGCTTAGAGAGGAAAATAACCAGACGTTGATTAGGTTAGAAACAATGGGGAAGCCCAGCCAATTTGGTACGATTGAAGAAATACTTAACTTATGCTCCGATTTGGAGGGAATAGCCCCTTGTATAGACTTTGCTCACTGGCATGCTCGGACCGGAGGATTTAATTCTTACAGTGAATTCGCTGCTATATTGCAGCAATTAGATAAAAAATTAGGCCGGTTGGCTTTGGATAATATTCATATTCATTTTTCTGGGATTGCTTATAGTGTCAAGGGAGAGAAAAAACATTTGAATTTAAAAGAATCAGATTTAGAGTACATTACACTTCTTAGAGCGCTAAAAGATTATGGGGTTAAAGGCACTGTAATATGTGAAAGTCCTAATTTGGAAGAGGACGCGATGCTTCTTCAAGCTACTTATAATAGTCTGTAAATATAAGGTTAATATCAATCATTTGGAATCTCGCCATCCGGATATTTATTCTTTATTTTCCTATTTATTATATTCTTTGCTATAATGTATATGGGTTATTTTTCAGATTTAATTATATTTTGGGGTGAAGGATGAAACTTAATTGGAAAAGTTTAATATATATAGGAGCTGTGATTGCTATAATAGCTCTCTTTTCTCAATTCCTGTTTACGCCGGGAGAAATTACTGAGATTAGTTTGGATGAGGCA
>JAQTVP010000244.1 GCA_028707015.1 Dehalococcoidales bacterium
TGAAAGGGACATGCGTAACAGCCGGAGAAATTCTTCAGATATTTCTCCTTCATCTCCTTTTCAAGAGTATCATAAATAAAGGATATCTTTGTATTGTATGGGCTGCTGCTGCTGTCCAATCTCCGGCTGCTTTTCTATGACGAATTAGCTCCATAAAATCATCGGGTCTGGCAATCTTAAGGGTGCCGGTTCCTCTGGTGACAATTGCCTTCAAGTTCTTGGAGCCCATGACGGCACCGTAGCCACCTTGCCCAGCAGCACCAGAGGTCTCGTTTATAATTATAGCGGTCCGGCTGAGATTTTCACCTGCCGGACCTATTGTAAGTACTGAAGCCCGGGGGTAACTATTTGTCAATACTTTCTGAGTCTCAAATGTATCTAAACCCCATAACATGTCGGCATTCTTAATCTCCACGTCCTCATCATGAATCGATAGGTAAACCGGTTTATCTGCCTTTCCGATGATGATAATACCATCATACCCGGCATACTTAAGTTCAGAAGGGAATTTTCCTCCGAACCCTGAATAGGTAAAAAGTTCATCGGGATAGCATTGGGGAGCTATAGCACAAATGGTTGCCCGGGTGAATGGTCCGCTGGCCCCGGTGAGTGGGCCCACTGAAAGTATAATGGGACTATCCGGGTGAAAGGATTCTAACTCTGGGCATCCCAGTTCCCAAAAGATTTTGCTGTTTAAGCCCACACCGCCAATGAATTTCTCTGGTTCGAAGTCTGATGTTGGTATCTTAGTTGTTTTTCCTTTGGTAAGGTCAACCCATAGCATTTTCCCGGTCCAACCATACGATTTTGTCATCTTTCCTATCTCTCTTCCTTTCCCGCATATGTTAGAGAATCAAAGCTGCAGTATTCGACGCATATTGGTCCTTCTACTCTACCCCGGCATAGATCGCACATTAAAGCAGCGTTCTTTTCCGGGTGCAGATTTATCCTTGGAGGGTTGTAGGGACAGGCTTCAATGCATTTTCCACAACCGTCACATTCTTCTGCGTTGATGTATTTGACCCCGGTCACCTCGTCAATACAAAGGGCTTTGTCTTTAAGCAGACAGGCATTATAACAACTTGGAGAAGGACATTGCTGGCACACATTGAAAATGAACTCTGCGGTCAAGCGGTCTCCTACTAATTCTGCTCTAGACAATGCTTGACCTTGTTCGCCTTCATGATAAAGAGAACACATTAACTCGCACAGTCCGCAGCCGGTACAAGTTTGTGGATCATATAGAATATGTGCAGATGCCGATAAATTTTTTCCCTTAATCTTTGCCATTTACAATACCTTCCTTGTAGACATTTCCAGTATAAAGTAATATGCAGTATATTATACATCTGCTTGTTAGTTGTCAAAGCGTATAACAACCTCAAATGTAAAAATATCTTAATTTGTGTAATTTGATAATAAGGAATAAGCAGGTTACTTTATCTCAAAATATGGATAATCATATTCAGATTATATATATTTACTTATTTCACTACTGGTTAGCTCAATATTTCTCTCGCCATACCAGACTTCTCTGGTTAATGTGTCCATGCTCAAATCTCCCACCTGTAACCTAGGCGTTTTTAAGCGCCCTTCCCGTCGAAGCAGAGCTCTAATCCTTGCCAACAGCTCATTAAAAGCGAAGGGTTTCACCAGATAATCATCAGCTTCGGCGTCAAGACCCTTAATTCTGTCCTCCACGGTATCCCGGGCAGTCAGCATGAGAATCGGTATGTTTACCTTTTTCCCCCTCAACTCCTGACAGACCTCAATGCCATCTTTCTTGGGTAACATGATATCCAAGATAATAAAGTCATAAGGGGTACTTTCGGTAAGATATCCGCCGTCCTCTCCATTGTAGGCAGCATCAACCGCATAACCCTCCTCGATCAGGCCACGTTTGATGATATTACAAAGCCGTCTTTCATCTTCAACAACCAGAGTACGCATGAACATTATCCTGGCACTATTTACCGTCATCATTATAGTACAACAAGATGAACAGAAGATGAACTTACGGGTTAACGTAGATCATATTAATTATTAACTTATTTTAATATTGAATTCATGATAGATTCATGTTGGCATGCTAGAGTGATTATAACGTGAGAGTTAAACAGCTCTCGTGAAATATGAAAAAAGGAGATAATTCGGCAATGTTGAAAAAAGTGATGACCAGAACCGGTATCATCACTGCAATCACAGCGCTACTTCTCTTCGGTGTCCTTTCCGCAGGGAGTGTTTTTGCTTCCTCACCGGATAACAGTTCTTCGAACCAAGCCGTTGTCCAAGCTGTTGAGGATGATGACGCGGCAGAAGCTGAGCTAGAAGGCCCTGACTTGGATGACGTGGAGGAAGAATTGGAAGAGGAAAACGAAGATGCAGATGCAGCTGAAGATGATGAGGATGGTGTTGATAATCAGGTAGAGCAAGATGGCGAGTCCGAAGGTGACTTCTAAAAACTAGAACAAACCATAAAGTCACACCAGATAAGGGCAGGCTACAGATATACCTGTCCTTATCGTTTATTATTTAATGGATAATTCCAATATTCTAATCCTTGGCATGGCCGGCGACGCCATTACCAAGACTGTAAAATGCCTGGGTGGCGAAGTTTACGGGGTGGAAATTAATCCAGCCATTGTCAGTTTACAGAGAAACGAATTAGCGGAATGGAATGCGAA
>JAQTVP010000042.1 GCA_028707015.1 Dehalococcoidales bacterium
CTGATGTATCTCTTTAATTGCTTGGTAGGCTAATACTTGGTATCTTGCTAAACTGAATTCTTCATCGGGATTTATTATGTTAATTAAATGATGAGGTACAATTGAGAGTTCTTTTTGATTGGATTTGGCAGTACCTATGTCTAACAATCTGTATACTTGTCGACTGTCAGCACCTACTATTTCACCATTGAAAGTTTGTGCTAGACGAAGTGCCAAATTACTCTTGCCTATAGCGGTAGGACCAACAATAACCACCAGAGGTTGTTTTATCCGTTTAATTTTCAAGTCTTTCTTGAGTTTCTATTTTGTTTAGCTTGATGTTTGGTTTTTAATTTCTCTAGCTTGCTTAACTATGCTGATAAATTGCTTTGCTTTTAAGCTTGCTCCACCAACAAGAGCACCATCAATTTCAGGTTGACTTATAAATTCGGTAGTATTAGTATCGGTAACGCTGCCGCCATATAGAATACGCACATTTTGGGCGGCTGTTTCGTTATATAATTCGTTAATATTACGACGAAGAAATCCAATGGTTTTATTTGCCTGTTCACCAGTTGCTGATTTACCGGTACCAATGGCCCAAATTGGTTCGTAAGCTAAAATTAAACCATTGGGATAATCTATTCCGGCTAAAGCTGATTTCAGTTGCCCAGCTACTATTTTCTCTGTATTTCCAGCCTCATTTTCTTCCAGACTTTCACCAACACACAGTATTGGCATTAGCTTAAAACTCAGTGATGTCCGAATTTTTTTATTAATAATTTCTCTGGTTTCATTAAAATATTGCCGTCGTTCTGAATGTCCGATAATTACATATTTACAGAAATCAGTAAGCATTAATGGTGATATTTCGCCGGTATAGGCACCCTTTTCTTCGAAGTACACATTCTGTGCCCCCAATTTTATTGAGCCTTCTTTAGTCAACTCATATACCGTAGCCAGAGAAATAAATGGTGGACAAATTACCTTGTCAATATTTTTAATATCACTAAGTTCTTGATGGATTTCAGTAACCAATTTCTTAGCTTCACTCACTGTAGTATTCATTTTCCAATTGGCAGCAATCATTGGTATACGCATTTTAATTCCTCTAAGCACCAAATTTATTCAATTTTAGAGCGTTAGCCATTATTAAAGACATGAGCTGTGTAGCAGGAAAACGCCCTAATCCTCCAGTAATGCAAGCTGATTCAGCAAATTCGCTGGCTTTATCCGGACGGCACCAATTGGAATGCAAAAGAACGGGTACAGGATGCCAGCTGTGGCCTTTAAGTAAAGCAGGCGTTGAATGATCTCCGGTAACTACAATAACGTCCGTCCCAAGTTCTGTTAACGTAGGTATATATTTATCAACTTGTTCGATAATTTTTACTTTTTGGTCAAAATTACCATCCTCACCGTATGAATCTGCCTTTTTTATGTGTAAGAAGAAAAAATCGAAATTATTGTAATTCTTTTTTAATGTATTAAATTCTTCTTTGATGTTAATTCCCGTTTCTATTACTGTCATACCAACCAATTTTGCCAAACCTCGATACATGGGATAACTGGCAATGGCCACTGGTTTTAATTTGTAAACCTTGTCCATTGTTGGGAAACGAGGCTGTGTAGAGAAACCACGAAGAAGAACCATATTAGCCGGATAGTGTTCGGTAAGAATCGTTTTTGCCTGTGCTATAAATTTGTTAGCAATATTGACCATTCTGCTGGCTTCGTGACTTAAGGCAAGAATATTTTTAGGTTCTGTTGCTAACTGCTGCGGATCAGAATCGCTGACATCAGCTATCAAACCTTCTCCTCTAAATATCACTGCAAAACGATGTTCTCTTACCGGACAAACAAATATCTTGACATCTTCTATTACCAAACCATTTAATAACTGTCACAATTCATTACATTTCTCTGTAGAAATCCGTCCAGCTCTGCGGTCTGTAACTAAACCTTTATCATCCACTGTGCAAAAATTTCCTCGTGCAGCAACATCATCTGTTCGTAGTTCAAAATCTATTCCAAGTGTTTCTAGCACACCACGACCCACATTATAATTAAGTGGATTATAGCCAAATAACGCCAAGTGACCCGGAGCACTGCCAGGAGTTATCCCCGTACCTACCGGATCACTTAATCCACAAATACCTTCATTAACTAACTTATCAAGATTAGGTGTTTTAGCAGTTTCCAGTTCCGTTTTACCTGTATTCGGATCAGGTAATCCACCTAAACCATCAATAACTATTAAAGCAATTTTAGAAGGTGAAGTTTGTGAGATATTCTGTATTAACTGCAGATTACTATCCAGAGGTAATTCCTTATTTAGTAATACCTCTACCCCGGGCAGTATTTCACCTCCAAGGAACTTTAGTGATGCTCCACCTCCAGTAGATATAAAAGTTATCTTGTCAATCAGCCCCATTTCAGTTACTATCTCAGCGGTAGAACCACCACCAACAACAGTAGTAGCATTGATATTAGCTATAAGTCTAACCATGGCTCTGGTTCCAGTAGCAAAACGGGGTGTTTCATACATTCCCATTGGTCCATTCCAAAATACTGTGTTACATCCGCGTAATGTTTTGCGAAAGTTTCTAATAGTTTGCGGACCAATATCCACAATCCTCTTGTCCTTTGGCATATTTTCTATAGATACTACCTCTGGTTTTGTTTTAGTACTATTATTATCTATAACAACTAGATCAACCGGTAAGAGTAAACACATTCCATTTTTTGTTGCTCTTTTAATTAACCTATTAACTGTTACAATCATTTCATCTTCGACTAAAGATTGGCCAACTTCATAAGATTTAGCTTTTAGGAACGTAGCTGCCATGGCACCACCGATTAAAAGATAATCTACCTTGCCCGTAATATTTTCCAGCATACCAATTTTGTCACTTATTTTGGCGCCACCAATAAGAGCGGCAAAAGGATGTGCCGGTTTTTCTAGAATATTTCCTAATGTTTCTATTTCTTTTTCCAGTAGCAGACCTGCTACCGCAGGCAGATAATTAGCTATCTCTACTATTGAAGCGTGTGCCCGATGCGAGGTGCCGAAAGCATCATTAACAAATATGTCAGCTAATCGGGCTAAAGCTTGAGCGAAGGAAGCACTCCCTGTTTCTTCGTCAGAGTGGAAGCGTAAATTTTCTAATAATAAAACGTCACCGCTATTTAAACTTGATACCGAATTCTCAACCTCGGGGCCGATACAATCAGTAGCTACTCCAACTTGTTTTCCCAGAATTTGTGATAATCTCTGAGCTACAATATTTAATCTCAGTTTATCAACAACTTTTCCTTTAGGCCGACCCAAATGCGATATTAAGATAACCCTTGCTCCACGTTCAATGAGGTATTTAATGGTTGGTAATGCAGCCTGAATACGGCTGTCATCAGTGATAGTTCTTTTTTTGCTATCCAGAGGGACATTAAAGTCCACCCTTACCAGAACCTTCTTACCATCAACTTCTATATCCCTAACTGACATTTTTTCCATTTAATAAACTCCCGAGAATCATTAATCTTAATATAAAAATATCAGGTGCCTGTATTGGCACCTGATATTCAGATTATACCTTCATAATAATTAAACTATACACTTTAATAATAATATGTAGCATATACAAATTATTTATTATGCCCCTTAATATCACTGGAATAATAACATATATGTATTATTTAATTTGTGGTAATAACTTCAGCTAGCACTCACTAATCTATCAATTAGAATTCCCAAAAGTATTTTCATACTAGCAATGTAAACAGATGATTGTCAAGTTGACAGGCATCTGTTTACTGCTCCTGCCTATTTGGTAATTTAGGGAGATATTTTACGTGGTTAGATTACTTAAGGCCGAACTGAGTAAGAGCCCAAGTTATCAAGATAGCGATAAGAGAAATAAAAGATATCCAGAATACCCGCCTAGCCCATTTAGAGGATTGTCTTTGTTCAGTGGCTATTGGCGAAACATCGTTAATAAACCGAGTCCATTGTTTACAAGTTCTTGGGGTAATAATGATATTATGAATTTCATCAGATGTTTTACCAGACATTATAGAAACTGGCAAGTTTTCCTTTGTAACAAACAAGGTAAATATAGTCAGCAACTTGGTTCTTGTTCTTCAGAATCATATCACGAGGCAATATCCCATAATACTCATCTGCCTTCTTACAAAGGTACGCACAACTAATACAGGTATGTTCCATAGTTCTATTTTAGTATAATTCGTAAGCGTATTATCAAGTGTCCAAAGCGGAAAAAGCGAAGGGTATATAGGAAATATCGAAAACAAAAATGATGGATAGAGGTTAATTATGCTATCAATCACTTTGAAGATGAAGGGGTACTTGTGTGCATGCATTCTATTTTGCTTGACGCTAAACAAGGTCTCTGTTACACTCAACAGGTTAGAGTCTTAAATAAATAATTTGTTACGTTTGTAGTAATTACTAAGGAGAAACGTGTCCCCCGAGGAACTTCTCAGTTTTGGTTTTTCTAAAGAATTAATAGTAGTTATCATCTCCGCATTGCCAATAACTGAACTTAGAGGAGCAGTCCCGGTAGCAATAAACCTGTTTCATTTCCCATGGTACTATGCTTTTTTACTTGCTGTAATCGGTAATATTCTGCCGGTACCGTTTATTCTATTATTCCTTAATGTATTTTCGAAACTTTTAAATAAAGTAAATATATTTAGGAATATATTAAATTATATTTTTAAGCAGGCTGCTAAAAGAGGGAAAATAATAGAAAAATACCAGCGTATCGGGTTAGTATTATTTGTGGCAATTCCATTACCGGTAACTGGCGCCTGGACAGGATCATTTGCTGCCAATCTTCTGGGTTTGAAATTTAAGCATGCCTTTATTTCAATATTTATCGGTATTTTAATTGCTGGTACTATTGTTACCTGCCTAAGTCTTCTAGGGTACACTGGAGCCATCATTGCTGGAGTTGGGCTGATTAGCATGTGCTTATTTAGTTTTTGGAGATCCCAAAGACAAAACTAGCAACATATTAACAACTATAACAAAATAATTTACAGAATTATCTAGTATATTATCTTATAAATATGCATGGATAAGATTATCTTGACCTTCTCCCCATCCCCATGTTAAATTTTATATAGTTAGAGGTCCCTGTAGCTCAGTTAGGATAGAGCGGCTGCCTTCTAAGCAGCGGGTCGTGGGTTCGAATCCCTCCAGGGACGCCATTATCTTCGGTTTGTAGATATTTTCAAAGCATTTGACCTTCATTTCTAAGAATCATTATTCTTCTCGTAGTTATGTATTTTTTCTGCAATTTTACTCCTTTGCTCTTGTCCCTGAATTTCTAACATTTCTGTAAGCACTAAACTTGCAAACACACGAATTTGATTACGTCTATTCCAAATAACCCCTTCCTGAAAAATTGGCTCTGTTCCTTCGTGAAATGCAAAATTTCTTATTTGATAACAATCATCAATGACTCCAGATAAGAATTCCCATTCCTCTCCAGTATAACCCATATCCTCTATGAATCTTATAACATTATACTTTTTACCTCCACATATATTAATTGTATTATTTTTTACATGCGTACTCGCAATAATTTCCAAACTAACCCAGTAAAGGGCAACTTTCAGAATAGTGGGAGCTTTCATAGATGTCTGCAGAGCTTGTATGAACCAATATATACTCGGGTCGAAACCTGTCTCTCTCATCCAATCGGGTTTTTGTTCTATAAAATCTAGTGAATTAGAGATGAAGTGCTCAAATTTGTCAAGACGAACGATATGCCGATTTCCTTCTATGACGTGAAGAATCTGTCTAAAATCTAATAAGTAGCTGTTTTCTAGATTCTTCTCAACTGCCAATGCTTGATAATCTTTACATTCAGCAATTGAAAGTAATGCAAAAGCATCTGCTATAAGTAAGGAATTCTTTCAAATTAACGAAGCTTTACTTAAATCAGGTCGTTTAGTTTCAGCGATAAAAGGAGAATGTTTTATATACCCTTGTAGTAATTGCTCATTCTTGTCTGAAATTATTGTGTATCCATAACTATTTTCGTGATTGAATTCTGAATTTGGTATTAATTCCCATTCACTGAATCTATCGCATCCCTGTAGAACACTTCTTAAGATATAGATTGATATATCCCCAATATAGTATCTGATAAAATCCTCGCTCATTTCGTTCCTCCTTATAATAAATGTGTAGCATGATATTTATATCTGTTAATTAAAACTGTAATTGCATATTATCCTTAGGCTCTTTTAAGTCCAGGAACAGATAGTAATAAAATAATGAAAGCTAATATAATGACAGCGCCATTAATAGTAAGAGCAAATTGAGCACCAATAATACCAGCTATTGCTCCTATCATTATGCTACCTACTGGCATAAAACCAATACTTAACATCCATATACCCATGGCGCGTCCTCGTTGTTCATCATTTACATTAAGTTGAAGTAAGGTGTGTTGCATTGTATCGAAGGCGGCAGCCACTGCGCCTACAACTCCAATGAGTACTAATGACGTCAGATACCAGGGTGATTGTGAAAACAATAATAAAAATATACCGAAAAACAGGAAAACACCAAGAATTAATTGTCCTTTATGCTGATAATCACCCAAAGAAGCAAGGCATAATACACCAATTAGAGCCCCAACTGATTGCGCCATGGTTAGCATTCCCAGACCAATGGCACTTACTCCCAGAATATCACGAGCGAATATGGGTAAAACCACCTGATAGGAAAAACCCATTGTCTCGCAAATAATGGACATTATCATTAAAGTTAATACAATTTGATTTTTTTGAATAATACGAAGCCCTTCCACAAAATATTTTTGTATTGACTGCCGTTTGGGTATAGTTTTAATGGTTACTTCTCTTATAAAAAGCAGTATTAGTATACCTACTAGATAACTAATAAACATAATATAAAAACACCAGTCTATGCCGAATAGCTTTATTACCAAGCCGGCAACAACACCACCAAATATACCGGTCACCCGCATCGCTGCAGCATTCATTGAAAGCGCACTCATTGCATCTTTTGACCCTACTATATCCACAACGAAGGTTTGGCGAGCAGTCATATTAAAAGTCATTACTAAGCCGATTATAAAAGTGATAAGAAGAATATGCCATAGCTGAATCCAGGATCTTGAAATGAGTATACCCATAACTAAAGCACACACTGCCAGCAATATAAATGTAATTATCAGTAATCTTCGTCTATCAACTTTATCAGCAAGAGCGCCGGCAAATATTCCGAAAATCAGGAAGGGAGCTGAACGGGCAGCCCAAACTGTCCCTAAAGAAAAAGGAGAGTCAGTCATTTCCAGCACTAACCAGCCCAGTGCTACCATCATCATAAAATGCCCTACTGAAAAAGCAACGGTAGTTAATAATAAAAGGGAAAAATTCTTGTAGTAAAACGCATTGAATATTGGTAAACTGGTAAATTTATTAATCATATTTATAAAATTTTAATTACCTAATAGTTGAATATAATGCCGAATAATTTCTTATAGTTTGTGAGTATATTAACATTGCTAGCTTTCTAAATACACAGGCAACCAAGCCTTTAGGTTGTAAATACTGGAAATAAAACAAATTAGTCATGTTAAGATAGGGATGCATTACCGATGAATGATATTACGGTAATTATTTTAGGAGATAATAGCAGAATATTTGATATATTATGTAAACTATTCCCTACTTTATTTATTTGTGTGAAGAGAGAATTGTAGCTACCATATCAAATCGTTAAATATTAAAAACGTGCATGAAAATTACAATGCATAATATTAAAAGTGCAATTCCGAGAATTATATATAATATATATGTTAGATAATCTAGTATTTTTGTCTTAATCAGGTTATTATTGCCACTATTATTTTCAGTATTATTCTGTTTCTTTTTCTTTGACCATTCCCAAAGACCCCATAAAAATAAAAACCCAATAAAGCTCTCATAAAATCCATTTTCCACAATAATTCACCTTAATAACTGATATCTATAAGACACCCTTACTAGCACAATATTTTAATTACTAATTATTATCTTGAGTGAAATTTTGATAGGACTTAGAGAAAAGGTTGGCTTATAATAAGGCATCCACTAAAAAGCAACTAAATACCTGTCCTATAGTCATAAATAAAATAGCTAATATTGCACATATTACACCCGCTGTATGGTGCTTTTTATATGCAAAATAACTTAATATCAAACTTAAAATGCCGAAAAGTAAAGGGATAAATAATAGTGAAATGGAAGCCAAAATAACTGAACCTAATACAAACCAAACAGGGCTGCCTTTTCCTTTTTTCCCTACGAAGATTTCATTTGCACATTTTTGACAGTATTATTTCTCATCCAACAAAGTTATACATTCAGAACAAATCATTCTCCCACAATTTACACAAATCCCTACCGCTTCTTTATCTATGTGATAAGCGCAATCTGCCATTATTAACCTCCAAAGTTTATAGAAGCATATTGATATTCTTATCAGTTAAGAAATATTGTTATTTATTATGGATAAAAGACAATATAAAACTAACGCATTCGCCATTGTCGAAGATATCTGATTATATCTTCATCAGTAAGGTCATACCAATTTTGGTAAAAATCGCCAACTCTAAACATTGGCATATGTCCTTTATAATAGATAACTACTTTATCAGCTACTCTTTCTACTTTTTTGGCGGCTAGTATCGAAGAACAAGGGACAGCAACAATTGTTTCTTTTGGATGCCGATGGCGAATAGACTCTACCGCCGCTGTCATGGTAATACCGGACGCAAGTCCATCATCTACCAAGATCACCGTTTTACCCATGATAGATATTGGTGGCCAATCCCGTTTATGCAGTAACGTTCGTCTTTTAATTTCAGCTCTTACCTTATTAGCTTCCTGTTCTATTTGCTGGCGGCTTAAGCCAACTCTCTTTACTACCTCTTCATCTAAAACAACTGTCCCATCATCAGCACAGGCACCAAACCCTCCCTCAGGAGTAAGTGGTAAGGGTATCTTGCGACAAATAACCAGATCAAGATCAGCATTAATAGCTTTGGCTACTTCAATTGCTACTGGCACACCTCCATTTGGTATGGCAAGCACAATAGTAGGAACATTTTTATATTCTGTTAGTTTTGTAGCCAAATACCTCCCCGCATCCTGACGGCTTTCAAAAATTATATGTTCTTCGTTCAAAAGTTTAGTAATCTCCTTACTGAATATTTTACTCAGACTTATCTACAAATATAGTAATATAATTTATTATATTAATTTGAATTCATTTACATCTACCATGCCTAAATCAGTTAGTCTTATTTCCGGAATTACGGGCAGAGCTAGAAAAGACAGTGTAGCAAAAGGTGATAAAAGTGTTGTCCCTAAATCCTTAGCTATCCGCTGCAAATTTTCCAGCTTGCTTACGACTATCTCTAATGATTCATCGGACATTAAACCACAAACGGACAACTCCAGAGCAGCTAATACTTTACCTTTGTTCGTAACTACCAGACCGCCCTGTAATCTTTCAATTTCTTTTATTGCCGCAAATATATCTATATCATTAGTACCGATAGCAATAATATTATGTGAATCATGTGTAATAGAAGCAGCTAGGGCACCTTTCTTTAAACCAAAACCGTGAACCAACCCCAAACCAATGTTGCCCGTAGCATTATGCCTTTCCATCACCACAAGTTTTAAAATATCTCTATCAATATCAGAGATAACAATACCATCAGAAACTTTTAATTTGGCTATTTTCTTTTTAGTTATTATTTGTCCGGGTATTAGTTCAATAATTGGCTGTTGTTTTTCTCCTGAAGCAGGAATTCTTAGTGTTTCTATTGAGAAAGGCTTGATATTTACAGTATTAGTGAGTTCACCTTGATTAGATTTACCTAAAGAAAATAAAGGTTGCCCCTGTTTTGCAACTAATCGTCCTTTATAAAAGACCATATCCATTTGTAGACTGGTAAAGTCATTGAACGTGACTAAATTAGCAATATAACCCGGCGCTATAGCACCCAGCTTATCAAGTCTGAAGTACTCGGCGTTATTGATAGTTGCCATTTGAATAGCCCGTACCGGATCCAGTCCTTTGTTAATTGCCTTCCGCAGTATCGCATCAATATCACCATCCCTTAATAAATCAACACAACTACGATCATCAACTACAAATATACATCTTTTATAGGTTTTATCTGTAACCAGGGCTAGTAATGCGTCCAGATTTTTCTCTGATGAACCCTCTCTAATCATCACATACATGCCTTGTCGCAACTTATCCTTAGCTTCATCAAGAGAGACAGATTCGTGGTCAGAATGAATACCGGCAGCAATATAAGCACTAAGATTTTTCCCGGTAATTCCCGGGGTATGACCGTCAACACTTTTTCCATGAGCATAGTTAATTTTAGTAAGCACGTTGATGTCAGCA
>JAQTVP010000245.1 GCA_028707015.1 Dehalococcoidales bacterium
TCATCTTTAGCAGGTGATTAACCAATGTTCGGTCAGTACTCTCAATAATCTGCACGGCACCATCAGGCATACCAGCCCGCTGGCAGGCTTCTCTAACTACTTCTGCCAGCACTTTATTAGAGTTATTGGCTTCTTTACCGCCACGCAAGATAAAAGCATTACCGGATTTCAGACATAACGCCGATATATCAATAGTTACATTAGGGCGGCTCTCATAAATAGCACAGATAACACCCAGTGGCACTCGCTTTCTGCCTATCAATAATCCATTAGGCAGGGTGCGCATATCAAAAACCTCACCTACCGGATCAGGCAATGCCGCTACTGTCAGCACATCCTGAGCAATCGCCGTAATACGTTCCGGAGATAACATCAAGCGGTCAAGCATTGCTTCACTCATACCTGATGACTCCCCGTCTTTATAATCAATCTGGTTGGCTGCCAGTATTTCGTCTTGTTTAGCCAATAAATCATTAGATATGTTATGTAAAGTTATATTCTTTGTTTCAGTGGGAGTATAAGCCATTCGCCGTGCTGCTGTTTTGGCTGATTTCCCCTTTTCTTCCAATTCTTTAATAATATTATTCATAGCTTCACTTCCTCATAATATGTTTATAGTATCACCAGATTATTACGGTGCACTACTTCATCACCATAATCATAACCAAGCAGAGTGGTAATTTTATCCGAATGAGCTCCTTTGATAATCCTGACATCAGCTGAACTATAGTTAGTTATACCGCAACCAATAACATTATCTTTCTCATCATATATAGTCACCACATCACCCCGTTGATACTCTCCCTCGATTCCTTTGATCCCACTCGCCAGTAAGCTCCCATTCTGTTTTTTCAAGGCACGGCTTGCACCAGAATCAACTACCAATCCACCCCGTGTAGAAAGACCGCTTATCATCCAGCGTTTGCGGCTTTCCAGTTTATTGGTAAGCGGCTGGAAACAGGTACCAATTGCTTCCCCGGAAGCTATTTTTAAAATAATATTTTGCTCCTTGCCATCAGCAATTACCACCGTAATCCCGGAGGCAGTAGCCAGCTTGGCTGCTTCGATTTTAGTAATCATACCACCAACCCCAAGACCACCGGCCGTATCAGCAGCCAATTTTTCAATCTTACTATCTATCCGTTCTACTTGCGGTATAAGAACGGCATCAGAATTACGACGTGGGTCAGCTGTGTATAAACCACCGATGTCTGTCAACAGTAACAGCAGGTCAGCGTCAACTAGATTTGCCACCATTGCTGACAGGTTATCATTATCACCAAATTTAGCCTCTTTAATTTCATCTACTGCCACCACATCATTCTCATTTACAATACACAGCACTCGCAATTCCAGTAAAGCCAGTAGAGTATTACGGGCATTAAGATAGCCCGAGCGATCCGAAAGATCAGCTTTGGTCAGCAGCGCTTGTGCCACTGTAACATCATACTTATCAAATAACTTTTCATATACGCTCATTAATCTGCTTTGTCCCACTGCCGAAAACACCTGTTTATACGGTACGCCACCATGAGTTTTACCTAATCCCAGTTTGTGTCTACCAGCAGCTACAGCTCCAGAAGAAACAATTAGCAGTTCCAGCCCCTTGTGATTAAGTTCGGCAATTTGTGCCATCAGGTCTGACATCACATTTTCATCCAAATGGCTGCTACCACCGGTAATCAGGCTGGTACCAAGTTTCACCACTATCCTTTGATACGGAAATTTTGGTGAATTAACCTTACTGTTTTTCTGGTTATTGACACTATTCATTGGTACCGTTATTATAGCAACCCACAGGTAACCAAACAAGAATATAAGAATTTCTCTAATACTCTTCTCTGTGTTAAAATTCTATTTGAGGGCTAGGTCGTTTCGGCTAGCCCTAAATGTGTTGGAAAAGGTACTATTTTGAATTTATCTCATCTTTTACCACTTTTTAAACAAATACCTGCCTATAACCAGTTGATAGAAAGGCTAAGGCAACCAGCAAATAATCCAAGGATATCAGTACTGGATGCCGCCAAACCGTACACTATCGCAGCTTTATACCAATATTTACAGAAACCAATAATGGTTATTACTGCTCAACCAGAAAAAAGTAAAAAACTGTACGAACAAATTTCAATGTGGCACAATTCACCTGAAATTAAGTTATTTCCAGAACCTGATATTCTGCCATACCAGCGAATTGCTTACGATAGTTCAACCGAGATGGAACGGCTACAGGTATTATTTACTTTAACCATGGCTAACTCAGCAGCAAATAAGCCGCTGATTATCACGTCAGCAGCATCCATTATGCAAAACATCATTCCATATGATGATTTTACTGGCAACTGCCATATTATAAAAACAGGAATGGAAATTGAGCCGTTGCAGTTACTTCGACAATGGGAAAGCATAGGCTACAATATAGAAAGTACTGTAGATATACCAGGTACAATCAGTCACCGCGGCGGTATTATTGATATTTTTCCACCATCAAGTGAACTCCCTGCCAGAATTGAATTTTTCGGTAATACTATAGATAATATACGTCTCTTTGATCCAACCGACCAGCGTTCAGTAAAAAGTGTTTTATCCGTGGCTATAATCCCGGCAACCGAACTGCCAACTTTCCTGTCAAACAACCAATCAAAATTAAAAAAAGTTGTTAATAACCTGGATCTAAAT
>JAQTVP010000246.1 GCA_028707015.1 Dehalococcoidales bacterium
GATTTGCATAAAAGTATTCCGTCCTGTCCTCTTTGACATATTACTGCATAAGAATCGTTTATTCCCGTAATGCGATTTGGAGGAGCATCAACAATAAACTCAAACTGGCCTTGCAATAAGTTTTTCACTTTTTCGTGTATTGATTCACCGTGAGTTCCGATCATCATATAACCTATGTTATCCAACGACTTTTCCATACCTTCAATCGCCATTACTTCAGTTCCCTGAATATCCATAGTTATAATATCGACTTTTCCGTACAGATGTTCTTCGATTAAATAATCAATGCAAAACATCGGCACCTTATCCGTCTTGCGACTTAAAAAATGATACGCCCCGGAAATCAAGGCAAATAGTTTCGAACCGCTGAAATAGCCTCCAAAACTCAAACTACTCGCACAACACTTCTGAGACAAATAACCCACATTGACTCTCGTCTCTCCATTGTATTTTCCAACAGCCCCATACACGGCTATGGCATTTATTTTATTGGACGCAAAATTACCCCAGGCATAGTCATAAAAATATTTATCACACTCTACGGCAACGCCTTTATAGTTTCGGATCGTCATCGGAACAAGCTTGTTTTTCACCGCACCAGCCAAAGCCAACACCCATTCTCCCCAACCAGTTCCCAAATCCAACAATGTGACATTTTCTTTTTTAATCTCTGCCAGTACACTTAAAAAAGAATCAACTTCGCATTCCCTTTCACTATAAAAATGCGCACCTTTTTCCCGTGCCAATTCGCACTCTCGCCTGCTTTGAACACTGATAGTTTTGGGACAGCCTTCCCGTTTAAATCCATACCATGCTACGCCATTTTTATTGACATCCTTGACTTGAATATGCTGAATCCGCATTTAAACCTTCCTCGCCACTATTAATAAAGAACCGGCAAATTCCTTAATTAACGGAAGCCGTTCTAATATCTCGCTGATCTTTGTTGCTAACGGCAATATCCCCAAAGGCAAATATGGGCTGGTAAACTCTATCGGCCTGACAACTATCGAATTAAAACCTTGACGGGATAATATTTTCTCCCATTGCCAGCGATTAAAATCTTCCGATTGAGAATTTTCATGCAATATACTGCGCATAAATCCAACTCTGGCACGACTATAATGCAATGGATTTAATATGTTGGGAACAAAAGCCCCCAAACACCCGTTGGGTTTGAGAATACGATACATTTCCGGTAAAACCAGTTCGGTTTCCACGTGCTGCAAAAGAAAAGAGGATACCACCACATCATAGCTTTCATCAGATAAATTCATCTTTCGGGCATCTAATTGCATGAAATTACCTTCAGGACAATACTTCCTGGCAACACCTATCATGTCGGATGATAAATCCGTAGAAAGCAATTTGGGATTAAGTCTGAGAAATTCTTTGGTAAATAATCCCGTACCACAACCGCATTCTATGATTTTACCAACATTGAAATCCAGATATTTCGCCATTTCATTTACTTTACGCTTGACCTTTATCTTGGCTGTTTCAGTATCCAATCCATACTGATGCCCATAGGTGTGAGCACGATTACTCCAATATTTATTTTGTGATTCACCTCTAATCTCCAATGTATTCTCCTATCCCCTCAAAACTACTTCTTCAAAACCACAGCATCACCACTGCGGAACACCTCATCATAATTCAATTCTGGCAAGGCCCTTGACTGCCTCAAACCAACTCCGCCACGAACATTTTTCAACGAATCCAGATACCGATTATTTTGAGTGTTCCAACTGGTCAATAATATATATGAATCTGACGGAGAATTATCGAATGTGTAATTATTCCAACTGTTTTTTTCACGAATTCTATCCAAACCGTCGTAAGCAAACACTAATAGAATTCCATTATAATCCCCTGCTATGTTACTTTCTTTATCCCTTTGAGACAGTATCCACTTCACGGCGTTTACATCATCATAAGTATAACTAGCATAAACTCCTGTACGTCCAGCACTCAATCCTGCTGAATAAGGCACATCAATTCGGCTCAAATTGTCATATTTCATAAACTCAAAAATCAGTCCCGATGTAAATATGAAATAGACAATCATCACAGACGGCAATAGCCATTGCCTCTTTGGAATAGCGTCAAAACTGATAATAAACACAGGGGCGATAAAAAACAACGCCAGTTGATAAAATCGAGTTGCATTAATAATTAAGGAAAACCCCGGAACGAAAACACAGCATAGCAATAAAACAAAACTGGCGATAATACCAGCGAAAAATTCGGCAGTAAATTTATATTTTTTATAATTAAAAACCAGCCAGATGCTACCAATCACGATTAATAATTGGGTGATATACTGAATAATCCTGAAAAATTTACCCGCCACGGAAGCATCGGCAAAATCAAAACCTACCGCAGTTTTAATCAGCACTTCTTGATTTTGGAATCTATCCAGATAGCCGTTAGAACCCCCTGACTTTTCATCTGCACTGTCGATTTGCAATAAGACTCCAGGCTTGTTATCATTTGTAAATTTATCTTCAAGGCCAAACATTCCTGCAACATTCTTGCTATATATGGGGATGATTTTATCCATCACCTTCATGATAGAACCATTATCAGACATGCTGTAATAAGCCACACACCCACTAGCCGTTATTACCAGAACGACTATCATGATCCCAATAGAAATAATCCTATCCT
>JAQTVP010000043.1 GCA_028707015.1 Dehalococcoidales bacterium
GATATCTGGCAACAGCACCATTTGCACAGCCTTATTTTGAGGTTTATAAAAATGATAACGGCAGTTACTCCAACTGGTCAGAACGCCATATCGCCTATGCTGCCGGTCTGGGTACTTTTAGTCTTTAGATGGTTTTATTACCGAAAAAGGGATTGCACACCGTTGCGGCAGTGTAGTTACTAACCTGATACTACCAGCCAGCCCCAGAACAGCTGATGGACCATATTCTAACTGCCTTTTCTATGTAAACAAAAGTTGTAAAGCCTGCATCGCCCGCTGCCCTGCCGAAGCAATTTCTGAAAAAGGTCACGATAAGAATTTATGCGGTGCATACCTTAGAGGGATTGGCTATTCATCGGAAGGATTAAAAGAGGGATATAAAAATGATACCAGTACCGCTGGTTGCGGTTTATGTCAAGTAAAAGTACCCTGTGAATTCAGAAATCCGACAAAAAAGTTAAAGAAAGTAACCTAGATGCTAAAAATAATTAGTTAATCTACTAGTTATGAATATTATATAATATTCTCTTTTATATTTATCTGATTATTCAGATACCTTTCCCCATATCCCATTCCCCTTAATCTCTCTTAACTCTACTGGCAGTATTTCATTAGTTAAATCCTGTTTGCTTTTAGTATAAATTCTTATGTAATTATCGGTAAGGCCAGACCATATTTTATTAGTCTGCTTTTCCCACAATACAGGCATAACCCTGCCCAAAAAATTCTTATTAAAATTTTGACCACTTTGTTCAGCTAAAGCCAACATTTTCTGGCTACGCTGTTTTTTAATCTTATCCTCCACTTTTTCAAACATAAGGCTAGCTTGAGTTCCTTCCCGCGATGAAAAGGAGAAAACATGGATTCGTGAAAAACCAATGTCCTGGCAAAACTGATAGTTATCATTAAATTCTGCCTCAGTTTCACCAGGAAAACCAATAATAACATCAGTAGTAATAGCTGCATCAGGCACTATAGTTCGAATGAGAGCCACCGATTGCAAGTAATCACTAGCTGTATACTGCCGTTTCATTCGATTAAGCACACTATTACTGCCACTCTGCAGAGATAGGTGGAAATGGGGGCAAAGTCTTTTGTTATCCCATAAATTGATGAGCTCATGTGCTATTTCTTGAGGCTGGAGAGAGGAAAGTCTCAACCGAAGAATAGTAGTCTCAGTTAATATGCATTCTATAAGTTTTTTTAAATTATATCCCTCATAGTAGTAAGAGCCTATTTTTACACCGGTTAGCACTATTTCTTTATAACCATTATCAATCTGGCGATTAATCTCAGCAATAATCTGTTTAACAGGCAAGCTTTTTTCTTCCTTCCGCACTAGTGGCACAATACAATAAGAACAGAAATTATTGCACCCATCCTGTATTTTAATAAAGGAACGAGTTTTAAAACTATCATAATAAGCATCACTAATATCCGATTGAACATGGGTTGTACGACTAAGATACCCCGAATTTTCCAGTATCTGTAATAAATATGGTTTTTGATTATTATCCAGAACCAGATCAACTCCATCAATCCGATAAATATCTTCAGATGCCCGCTCTGCATAGCAACCGGTAGCCACCAGTAAAGCATCAGGATTTCGGCGATGAGCCGACCTGAGCCATTGCCGTGATTTACGATCAGCTATACGGGTAACAGTACATGTATTCAGTATATATACATCAGCATTATCAGAAGAAGACACCATTGTGTATCCGGCATCAATAAATTGCTTACTCAGATACTCTGTTTCAGCTTGATTCAACTTACAGCCCAGAGTATCCAAAGCAATTCGTACATCTTTTTGGTTTTGATTCACTACAACGTTCCTATCATAATTACAGTATATTATTAGATGACACGAGCATTATACTTTTCATATTCTTACAGGGTCAAATGGAAGATTAAACTTGCCTAAAAGTTAATTTTATGATAAATATAAGAGACGAATATTCTCCCAAAATAATAACGTGAATGGCAGGTATATAAGATTGATAAATGGTAATAGTAGAGTAGTGGTTACTGGCATAGGTATGGTTAATCCGCTAGGATTGGATACCTCAACCACCTGGGAAGGTCTTATATCTGGCAAATCAGGGATAGATTACATTACATCATTTGATACGGAACAATTTAATACTAAAATTGCTGGCGAAATAAAAGATTTTATACCTACTGATTATGTTAACCGTAAAGATGCTCGCCACATGGACCGTTTTGCTCAGATAGCAGTTGCTGCCAGCCGGGAAGCAATGAAACAATCTGGTTTAGAAATTGTTGATAGTAATCAGGATAATATCGGCGTAATAATAGGTAGTGGCATTGGCGGATTGAATACCTTGTTCAAGCAAACCAAAGTACTGCTGGATAGAGGACCACAGAAAGTAAGCCCTTTCTTAATACCAATGATGATTACCGATATGGCAGCATCTCAGGTATCAATTGCACTAGGAATAAAAGGTCCTAATCTCTGTGTTACCTCAGCCTGTTCTAGTGGCTCAGATGCGATTGGAGCTGCCTTTGAACTAATCAAACGCGGTGATATTCAGGCGATGATAGCTGGTGGCAGTGAGTCAACAATCAATGAAGTATGTATTTCTGCTTTTAATGCTCTTAATGCCCTTTCTACGAGGAATAATGAACCACAGTTGGCATCTCGACCTTTTGATGCCGAGAGAGAGGGCTTTGTTATTGGAGAAGGATCCTGTATCCTCGTCCTTGAAAATCTTTTACATGCCCAGAAACGAGGAGCCAACATCTTGGCAGAAGTAGTAGGTTATGGAGCCAGTGCTGACGCGTATCACATTACACAACCAATTGAAAGTGGAGCCGGTGCGGCCAGAGCAATGGAAATAACACTCCAGAAAGCAGGTTTGGTCCCCAGTGATATTAACTATATTAATGCTCATGGTACGTCTACGCAGCTAAATGACAGAATGGAAACGAATGCAATAAAAGCTGTTTTTGGAGATTATGCTTCTAATATAGCTATAAGCTCAACAAAATCAATGACAGGACATCTGATTGGATGTGCCGGTGCTATTGAAGCTGCAATTTGTATTTTAGTTATTCTGAATGGGATTATACCTCCAACAATAAACCTTACCCATCCTGACCCGGAATGTGATTTGGATTATGTACCTAATACAGCTCGCCAAGCAAAAGTTGTCACTGCTCAAACTAATTCTTTTGGTTTCGGTGGTCATAATTCCGTTTTGATATTTCAGCAATATAATGAGGCTTGAGCTTGAACCATAGACGCTGGAACCTTTTGCCAGTGGTTCCCTCCAGACATGTAGATAATATCTTTGGTTATTCGCCTTTAATAATACAGCTGCTATATAATCGTGGCATTACTGAATTATCCCAAATAATATCATTCTTCAGTATGGATGAAAAGTCATCCAGTAATCCATTTCTTTTACCGGATATGCAACAGGCAGTATCCAGAATTTACCGCGCTTTACTTTCCGGGGAAAATATTGCTGTCTATGGTGATTATGATGCTGATGGCATTGCCGGAACTGCTCTACTGGTCAAAGGTTTATCTTATCTTGGCGGGAATGTTATACCCTACATACCGCACCGCTTGACAGAGGGCTATGGACTTAAAACAACTGCCTTAAAAGAACTCCACCAACAGAACATCAGCCTAGTTATTACTGTTGACTGTGGAATTACTGATCTATCCCAGGTAAAGCAGGCAAATAGAATGGGGCTCGATGTAATTATTACTGATCATCACAACCCTCTACCGGAAATTCCTCCGGCTATAGCCTCAGTAAACCCTAAACGAACTGATTCTATTTACCCTTTTTCAGAATTATCTGGCACTGGGGTAGCCTATAAACTTTTGCAGGCTCTATTTCAAAGCCTTGGTAAAGAAGAAAAACTAATGGCATTTCTAGATTTAGTAGCTTTGGGAACTATAGCAGATATGACACCGCTGGTAAGTGAAAACCGTTATTTAGTTAAGCAAGGATTAAAACTGATTAATAATCACTCGCCGCTTTGGATTACAGAATTAATGGCTCAAACTGGTTATAACGGCGATAATCTTGACGAAGAAAGTTTTTCCTGGGTTCTAGCTCCACGAATAAATGCCGCCGGCAGATTAGCGCACGCTATGAATAGTTACAAATTATTAATGTCAGAATCACCAGAAGAGGCACGGCAGTTAGCTATATGGTTGGAAGAAAAAAATGTTGAAAGACAAAAATTAACCATTAAGTTTTTAAATCAAGCCAGAGAGCAAATATTATCCCGGGAGTTTCCTCCACTTTTAATAGCTTCAGACCATGATTATCCAGTGGGTATAATTGGTTTAATAGCTGGCAGGTTAACTGAAGAATTTTATCGCCCGACAATTGCTATTAGAACCGGGGAACTAAACAGTACCGGTAGTTGTCGCAGCATTCCGGAGTTTAATATTATCCATGCCCTGAATCAATGTAGAAGTCTTTTATCTCATTTTGGCGGTCATTCACAAGCCGCCGGATTTACATTGCCAACCAAGAATTTAGCGCAATTCAATCAGCAACTTTCTCAACTGGCTACACTCCAACTGGCCAAGGTAGACCTACGCCCCCAGCTAAATATTGACACCGAAATAACCCTGGATAATCTTGGTGGAGATACTTTCCAAAATATACAGCAGCTGACCCCTTTTGGACACGGCAATCCAATCCCTATCTTTCTCAGCAAACAGGTAGAAGTTATTAATTGTCGATCGATGGGTAGTAATGGCGATCATCTACGGATAAAATTAAAACAAGGTAATAGTATATGGGATGGAGTAGCATTTAAGCTGGGTAGTTTCCGGAATGATGTAGCAACACCTCTTGACATTGTGTATAATCTAGCAATTGACAGATGGCAAGCAGTAGAAAAGCTAAGGCTTAATATTCTTGACTTTAAGCAAAGTTTTTCTAACAATCTCCAGAGGTAATAGATAAAGCGACTAATTTGCCACAGGATTGGTTACCACCTTAACTTCAGATTTATTGGTAAATGTGATACACAGTTTTTAAAATCGCTAATAGCTATAAAATATTATTAGTAACAATGGAGAAGGGGAAATATTGAAGCCCACAAAACAATCCTGGAAAATGATTATACCTAAGAAAATTAGAAACAGTACACTATTTTCAGGATTACTCCCTCTTTTTGTTTTAGCACACTTTGCACATCATTTATTGACAGCACTTCCCGTACCTCTTTTACCATTGATTCGTGAAAATTTTTCTTTAGATTATACACAAGCAGGAATAGTGGTTTCAGTATTCAGTCTTTCATATGGTATCGGGCAATTACCTGCCGGATGGCTAGCTGACCGTATTGGTACTAGGATATTACTGACTATCGGTATCTGCGGGGTGGCAGTTGCCGGATTATTAGTTGGTCTATCACAAACATATGTGATGATGATTGCCTTTTTGATACTTATGGGATTAGTTGGTGGAGGTTATCACCCATCGGCATCACCTCTTATTTCGTCCTCAATTGAGCCTAAAAACAGAGGTAAAGCATTAGGATACCACCTCATTGGTGGTGGTGGTAGTTTTTTCCTGTCACCACTCATTGCTGCGGCTATTTCTTCCGTCTGGGGCTGGCGCGGCTCATTCATCACACTAGCAATTCCAACTATGATATTCGGGATTATATTTTATCTATTACTGAGCCGGAAAGGAAAACCAACCAATACCAAACCAATATTAATCTCTAATACTACTAATTCCGTAAAGATATCATCTAACCCAATGAATTTACGCCGCCTAATCCCATTTATGTTTTTAACTTCTTTCACCCAGGCAGTAACTTTTTCTATTATAACTTTCATACCATTATTTATGGTTGATCAATTCAGTGTCAGTAAAGAAACAGCAGCAGCATCCATATCTATCATCTACTTTGCCGGACTTTGGGCTAGTCCTCTTGGTGGTTATCTGTCTGATCGCTTTGGCAGAGTACCAATACTGCTCGCATCCTGTTTAATTACTGGTCCTACTATTTACCTGCTAAACTTAACTTCTTATGGTTTAGCTAGTAGTGCTCTTTTATTATTTCTTGGCATTATTATGTATATTCGTATGCCAACTTCAGAATCTTATATCATCGGTCAATCGTCAGAGCAACGCCGTTCCACAATACTTGGCATATATTATTTCGCCAATATGGAGGGGGGTGGTCTGCTCACTCCGCTAATGGGCACTTTTATAGATAATCTAGGTTATTACACCAGTTTTACTATAGCCGGTATTGCTGTAGTCTCGATGACATTTATCTGTGGCATATTCCTGTGGGGTAAAAAAGATTACTAAACCAAACCTTTATTGTCCTCGTTATATCTCTCTGAAAAAGATAAGACGGCATAACTTGTTAATTCACTATAATTCATCTGTACCCGTAAGAAAAATGATTGAACAATGAATTTTTATCAAATTGTGGTTTTTTTGTGCTATAATAATTCTCAGTTATGAAAAAACTTCTCTCCGGGAATGAAGCTATAGCCCTCGGGGCTTACCATGCTGGTGTTAAAGTTGCTACTGCTTACCCCGGTACTCCTAGCACTGAAATATTAGAATATATTTCACAGTATAGTAATGTTTATGCTGAATGGTCTACCAATGAAAAGGTGGCACTAGAAGTAGCATTAGGGTCTGCCTATGGTGGTGCCCGTTCCATGGTATCAATGAAACATGTCGGGCTTAATGTTGCTGGGGATCCTTTTATGGCAGCCTCAACAACCGGTATCAATGCCGGATTGGTAATCATCGTAGCTGATGATCCTGGTATGCATAGCTCACAAAATGAACAGGACACTCGTTACTATGCCAAGCTAGCTAAAATACCTGTCTTAGAACCAAGCGATAGCCAGGAAGCTTATGATTTTATGACCTTGGCTTTCAATATAAGCGAGAAATTTGATACACCGGTACTGGTTCGCAGTACTACTCGTATTTCACATTCCAAATCGGCTGTTACCATAACCGGACAGCGTGAAAATACTGATGCAAATATTAAATACTCTCGTGATTTTGAGAAAAATGTTTTGTTGCCAGTAAACGCCAGAATACGTCATGCTCAAATAGAAAAAAGATTACTTGAATTAGCTGCTTATGCCGAGATAATTCCGGTAAATACAGTAGAAACAGGCAATTCTAACCTGGGAATAATTAGCAGTGGAATCGCTTATCAATATGCCAGACAAACATTTCCCAAAGCATCTTTTCTGAAATTGGGTATGCCTTATCCTCTACCTCAGGAACTTATCCAAAATTTTGCCTCACAAACAGAGAAACTACTAGTAATCGAGGAACTTGACCCCTTTATTGAAGAGCATATTCTCATGCTGGGTATAAAGATAATCGGTAAGAAATATATACCATTGATTGGTGAGCTGAATCCGGATATTGTTGCAGACTGTGGGCGCAAGGCTCATCTATTACCGAAGGCTACTTCCAGAAAAACAATCTCCCTGATAAACAATTTACCAGGACGCCCTCCTCTTCTCTGTGCTGGTTGTCCCCACACGGGTATATTCTTTGTACTTAGCAGTATAGACCACCGCAATAGAATTTCAGGAAATGATGATGAGCTTAACAGTAAACTTTCAATGGCAATTACGGGAGATATCGGCTGTTATACACTGGCAGCCTTACCACCACTTAATGCCATGGATACCTGCGCCTGCATGGGAGCCAGTATTGGTCAGGCACTGGGATTAGAGAAAGCTGGACTGGCCAGTAAAATTGTGGCAGTCATCGGCGATTCTACGTTCCTGCATTCTGGAATTACCCCCCTAGTTAATGCCGTTTATAATAAAGGTCAAATAACAGTAATCATTCTGGATAATGGTACCACTGCCATGACTGGCCATCAGCATAATCCCGGTACGGGTATTACCGCCCAGGGTGAAACTACTCAGCAAGTATACTTGGGAAATCTGGTTCGTGGCATCGGGGTTAAGGATGTTCAAATAGTCAATGCCTATAATATGAAGGAATTAAGAAATGCCGTTAGAAATTCTTTGGACAACCCCGAACTTTCCGTCATTATAGTGCGTGGCACTTGCCAGGTAATCGCTCCAAAGATTTCTTCACCAAACTATATTGATAAAGATAAATGCAACCAGTGTAATATCTGCTCCATGATCGGGTGCCCGGCTATTCAATACCAGGATGAACAAGTATATATTAATGATACTTTATGTGCGGGTGATGATTGTGCTATTTGTGCACAAATTTGCCCGCAGAACGCTATAATTTCTCAAACTATCGTCAAGAAAGTATAAACTAAATGAAAGATTTAAATCTGATAATTGCCGGCGTTGGTGGCCAGGGTAATATACTGGCCAGTAATATTATGGCGGAGGTAGCCCTAACCAGCGGATATGATACCAAACAAACGGATACGCTGGGTATGGCCCAACGTGGCGGCAGCGTTATCAGTCAAATTCGTGCAAGCAGCAAAGTTTACTCCCCTTTGATTAAACTGGGACAGGCTGACCTAATACTTGCTTTTGAAAAGCTTGAGGCACTAAGGTGGGCACAATATCTGAATAAATATTCTACCGTAATCATCAACAATCACCGGATAACGCCAACATCAGTAAATATTGGAAAAGAAAATTACCCTGAGGATAAAGAGATAATCAGTATTTTAAAAGAGAAAGCATCCCGGGTTATTTTTATAAATGGAAACGAATATGCTATTAACTTGGGTAATATCAGAGTATTGAATATATTTATGCTGGGATGTGCTTCATTCTTTCTGCCATTTAAAGTTCAAATATGGGAGAATGTTATCAGTCAGCAGCTTCCATCCAAAATAGTCCCCATCAACATAACCGCATTTAATAAAGGAAGAAAGGAAATACAAAATGTTAATTTCTGATATTGTCAGGAGTAGTATGGAGCAAGGTTCCTGGATCAGAAAAATGTTCGAGGAAGGTAATAACCTTAGAGAACGTTACGGTGACAATAATGTATTTGACCTTTCCCTGGGAAACCCAATTATGAATCCACCTGCTGAATTTGTTGAAGAACTAAAAAGAGTTGTGAATAGTCCCCTTCAAGGAATGCACCGCTATATGGAAAATGCCGGTTATGCTGATACTAGAAAATCGGTAGCTAAATATTTATCAAAAGAGTCTGGTATCGCAATTAACCAGAATGATGTTATTATGACCTGTGGTGCTGCTGGTGCATTGAATGTCGTTCTGAAAACTATACTTAACCCTGGCGACGAAGTAATTATTTTCCCTCCGTTTTTTCCGGAATACATAAACTATATTAAAAACCACGGCGGAGTTGTTAATATAGTATCTGCTGACGAACAGTTTTTACCCAACATCATTGAACTGGATAAAGCTATCGGAGCAAAAACAAAAGCAGTAATAATTAATTCGCCTAACAACCCTTCCGGAGTTATTTACTCACCTGATTTAATTAATGCCATAGGTAAATTACTGGAAAATAAATCTCTGGAATACGGCACACCGATAACACTCATCAGCGACGATGCTTACCGTTATATAGTATATGATGGAATTAAGTGCCCGTATGTTTGGCCATATTATAAGCAAAGTGTAATCGTAAACTCTTATTCCAAAGATTTGGCTTTACCCGGAGAACGTATTGGATATATTGCTGTTCATCCCGAAATAGCACAGCATGATGAAATAATAGCTGGCCTTATTTTCTGCAATCGAATATTAGGTTATGTCAACGCGCCGGCATTGATGCAACATGTAATAAGCGCCCTGCAAGGTGTTACCGTATCAATAAATGACTACCAGCGAAAGAGAGATTTTCTATATAATAATCTAAAAGATCTTGGCTACCAGCTTACTATGCCCCAAGGCACTTTCTACATGTTCCCTGAATCTCTTATAGCAGATGATATTGCCTTTGTCAGCGAACTAGCACAGTATAGAGTACTAACGGTACCAGGTACCGGTTTTGGTTTTCCGGGACATATCCGTATTTCTTACTGCGTTAATGATGATACGTTGGAAGGTTCGATTAGTGGTTTTCGTAAACTAGCTGAAAAATACAAGTCAGGTTAGTTTCATACTGAATATTCCACAGTTTTTAGAATATTTTGTGACAAGTAGATTCGTGTTATTTCTACAGGCAGCCCAAAAATTATATAAGTATACAAAGGTTTTCTAAATATGGACACAGAAACTAGCAATACAGATAAATATTTACAATTATTAAAAGAGTCCATAAAATCAGACCCAATTGCATCATTTCTAAATATGCAAGTTATTGAACTTAGACCCGGCTATTCAAAGGTATCCTTACAGTTATTGCCTGAATATCAAAATTTTAATGGTTTTGTCTTTGGCGGTATTATTATGGCTATAGCC
>JAQTVP010000044.1 GCA_028707015.1 Dehalococcoidales bacterium
CCCCACTATCCCCATAGAACCAAAGGCTGGTGTTATGGTAGAATCTTTTGCATCGAACCCATTAACCGTAACAGGATTCCACCTTAACATTACCCCTGTTCTGTCCTAACGATGGGGTCCAGCTAGGTGTACCGAAATGCACATAGATAGTACAGAGGATTTAATGCGTATTCCCCATGCGTATGGGGGTGTACCGCCAAAGGCTCAAGAGATGTATACTCATTATTAGTATTCCCCATGCGTATGGGGGTGTACCATAACCCTCGGGGACCAGCTCCTGCGGCTTGGCGTATTCCCCATGCGTATGGGGGTGTACCGTATACAACACGAAGTGAGCAGAACCTAAAAATGTATTCCCCATGCGTATGGGGGTGTACCGAAAACAACGCCGTTAATATAGCAATAATAGTAAGTATTCCCCATGCGTATGGGGGTGTACCGGCGGGTAACGGCGATGACACAGAAAGAAAAAGGTATTCCCCATGCGTATGGGGGTGTACCTATTGATTGGGAAGGTTACGAAGCAGATAACTTGTCACTCCCCGTGTGGGAGTGTGGATTGAACTTTCCTGACCATTGTTTAAAAATTATTATTTGTTGTTTCTGTTATACTGAACTCCATTAACAGTTGATGATAAATATAACCCCTTCCCAGAATACAGTATCAGCTATTATGATAATTTTTAAATTCCCCTCTTTTATATTACAATAAAAAAATAATGAATAATTATACGAGTCATTTAAAGATAAAACTATTACAATTTGTTTTATTAATAATGTTTATTTCATTGTTTTTAACATTGTCTTCAATCCCATGTGGTGTGGTGGAAGCAACTTCAGCATTGGATGAACAAAAATTAGTATTTTCTAAGCTTGAGAAGAATTCATTATTATCCAATAATACTATATATGTGATCATTCAAGATAGTTATGGATATATGTGGTTTGGGGGAAGAGCGGGTTTATTTAAATATGATGGTATTAAAGTAAAAAAAATTGAAATTCCTGGTAACGGCACTATAAGGGCACTTTTTGAAGACAGTAATGGGAAATTATGGATTGGTACCGAGGTTGGATTATATGTTTATGAATATCGTACAAAAAAAGTAGATGGTTATCTTAATAATCGAGAGGACCCTAGAAGTATTAGTAGCGATAGCATCTGGTCTATTTGCGAAGATAACAACGGGGTATTATGGATAGGTACTAATAATGGACTGAACTCATTTGATAGAGAAACGGGTACTTTTATGGCTTATATGAATAACCCAAATGACATCACAAGTATAAGTGACAATATGATACGGGTTTTATATAAAGACAATATTGGCACTTTATGGATTGGAACAAACAAAGGTATGAATGCTCTAGGGGAAAAGTATGGGGAGTTTATCAGTTATAATGACAAACTAATTACTAATGGTGATAATACTATTTGGGATATCTATGAAGATAGTATAGGCACTCTATGGATAGGAACAAATGAAGGACTTTATTCATTCGATAGAGAAACGGAGATTTTCGCCCAATATACAAGCGATCCAGATAATGTTAACAGTATTAGCAATAATATTGTTTTTGATATATACGAAGAAAGTAATGGTACATTATGGATAGGTACAAACGAAGGGCTTAACTTACTTAACAGAGCAACCGGTAACTTTACAAGTTATACCAATAGTAAAGATGAACCAGATAGTATAGGAAATAACATTATAAGAGCAATTTATCTTGGTACACAAGATATATTATGGATAGGTACCAGGGCTGGGGTTTATTATGTTGATCCACAAAAACAGCACTTAAATTATTATGACAAAGTTATTAAAGACATTGGCGTTAGGGCTATTGATATTTCTGGTGATATCAGCATTCTAGGAACTAGTTCTGGTATTTTTTGGTTTAATTATAATAAATGTGAAGTTGAACGTTATCTAAGTTATGATTCGATCAGTAATATCAGAAATGCTATAACTGAAAGCATTTACATAGACCCCAATGGAATTTTATGGGTGGGAACTGATCATATAGGATTATTAAAAATTGATATTAAAACTGGTGAGTATAAAATATATTCTCATGACATAAATAATCCAAACAGCATTATTGATGGATGGATTACATCGTTATGTTATAGTACTGAGGAGAAATTATTATGGATAGGCACTAATAACGGTTTTTGTAGTTTCAACTATAAGGAGAATTTATTCACCCGGTATGATTATGGCAATTTTGATACTTCTAGTTTTAGTGGTATTAACATTAATGTTATTTATTGTGCAAAAGACGGGACAATATGGATTGGCACTAATGAGGGATTATTTAGTTTTGATAATAACTCTGGTGAATTTATATACTACATTGAAGAACCTCATAGCCAGGCGGATTTTATAACAAGTCAAGTTGAGTGCATATATGAAGATAACAATAACAGGTTATGGATAGGTACTGTCGACGGGCTTTTCTGTTATAATACGCAAACCAGCAACTTTAACTTATATACCGAAGAAGAAGGCTTGCCGGAAAATCATATTTTAGGGATTATAGAAGACAATGAGGGTAATATATGGCTGACCACAAATTACTCTCTTTCAAAATTTTCTCATGAATCTAATATTATTACAAACTATAGTTATGACTACGGACTGCGCGGTAATGTAAATTACCGTAATTCTATAGCCAAAAATCCAGAGGGTTATATTTTTATTGGTTTTCCCAACGGATTGTATTCATTTCAACCTGAGCAAATTAAACCCAGCCTTCCCTTCTCTTCGTTGTTGATAGACGATTTCTACCTATTAAATGGAAAATCAATATCTTTTAATAAATCCATTGAAGAACTTGAAAAAATTATACTGAATTATGAGGACAACTCTTTTATGATAGACTTTGTTGCTTTGGATTATGTCTCTCAGCACGCTGGTAAGTATGCTTATAAGCTTGAGGGTTTTGAGTCTACGTGGCAGTATTGTGATCCTGAGGATAGTTTCGCCAAATATATTAATATCCCTAAAGGTGAATATAATTTCATGGTGATGGCATCGAATAGTGATGGCATCTGGATTACTGAAGGTCCAGATTTAAAAATTATTATTAATCCACCATTTTGGCAACAGTGGTGGTTTGTACTTTTCTTAATCTCTATAGTATTACTGGCAGTAGTAGCGGTTAATAAGATTATCAATCAGACTTTACATAGGCATGCGCAAAGACTTGAGATGCAGGTCGTCCAACGTACTGAACAATTAAATAATAAAGCCATAGAATTACAAAAAGAGATTAAACTGCATGAAAGAACTGAAAAGAAACTGGCTGATGAGATAGATAACCGAATAAAATATACCAGAGCATTAGTTCATGAATTGAAAACCCCGCTCAATCCTTTGGTAGCCGCCAGCGATTATCTAGCTGCAAATATACAGCGGGAACCTTTATTAAGCTTTGCTAAAAGTGTTAATACTAGCGCTATAAAACTTTCAAGTAAGATTGATATACTTCTAGATATAGCTCGAATGGAAGTGGGAATCCTAAAATTAGAATATAGTTCTGTAGATATTCAAGCTTTACTGTCAGAAGTCTATAATTATGCTAAAATTGAAGCTGAGAAAAATGAGCTAAATTTGTTTCTTGAAATTGCCACAGATTTACCTGTCATTCAATGTGACGAAGAGCGTATTAAACAAGCAATACTAAATCTTTTAAATAATGCCTTTAAATACACGTCTAGGGATGGAACTATTATTATTAAAGCCAAAAAAACCAAAAATATTGTCATCAGTGTAATTGATAACGGTTGTGGTATAGACGAAGAGGAGAAAAAGTATATATTTAAACCATATAGTCGATTGAACAGCGAACGAAACAGACTCAGTGGATTAGGAATTGGTTTGTCCTTAGTAAAACAGACAATAGAACTTCATAACGGTAGAATATGGTTTAAAAGCCAAAAAGGCAAAGGTAGTATTTTTAGTTTTTATATACCTGTAAAACCTCCGGATGATTGTAATAACACACAGGAGTAATTTAGTGAAAGTATTGATTATTGAAGATGATCCTGGGTCTATTGAGATTGTTGCTTTGATATTTAAAGTCAGCCGACCCGATATTTTATTATTATCCTCTAAATTTGGCGAAGAAGGCTTAGAAACTGTCGAAAAAGAGAATCCTGATATTGTAATTCTTGATTTAGGATTACCAGATATTGATGGATTTGAGGTTTTAAGAAGGTTGCGTTTATTTTCTAATATCCCAGTTATCGTATTGACAGTTAGAGGAGAAGAACGTGATGTTGTTAAAGCGCTTGAATTAGGAGCCAATGAATATATTGCTAAACCATTCCGTCATCTTGAGTTTCTCGCTCGTATTAACAATGTTATGAAGAAAACAAACCTGTATGAACAAGAGTACTTGAAAATCGGTCCATATAGTTTTAGTTTATCTAAAAGGCAATTAATATACGAAGACAAAATAATATATCTTACAAATATTGAGTCCCACATTCTTTATCTCCTGATAATAAATAAGAAAAGTGTAGTTTCCTACAATACTCTATATAACAACATTTGGGGCGATTATTACCCTGGTGAGGAAAATGCTCTTAGAGTACACATTCAACGTATTCGTAAAAAATTAGAATCTGAAATAGGTAATAAAGACCTGATTATTAATAAATCTGGTATTGGTTATATTCTTAATACCGATGGTTAAATGTAATGATTAAAAAAACCAAGTTAAGCTATAAAGCAGGCAATTATCATAATCTTTTTCTAATTATAATTATGTAATCTCACTTCCATTCAGCTTGAATCCTAAAATACCCCACAAATATTTTCAATAAAATTTATATATATTTCTATCTTGTTATTTTTACCGCGCTTTTGTTACAGGTTTTTTAATATATATTTGTTATATTTACCGAAAGTGTTGTGGGAAATTAGTCATTTCTTCCACCTTATATGAAGGAAACAGTTTTTTCGGCAATCTTGTTTATATTATCGATGAAATTATCAGGTTTATACAATAAATTGATAGATCATGCAACTGAATTTAAGGATAGGCTGTTATGATAATTGTGGATACCGATGCAGATGCTGTTGATGATATAAAAAAGGCAATTAAAATATTTCAGTACGATTGTGAGGCAGTAATTTATTCTTCTGGGAAAAAATGTCTTAATGATCTAACGAGTAACAAAGTACATGAAGCAATAGTTGTAGGCTTGAAATTGTCTGATATGTCTGGTTTTGAATTGGTTAAGCAGATTCGGGAGGATTACGACATTCCAATAATATTTGTTTCTCATGACAAAGATATCAAATTATTGGAAAAAGCTCTTGATTCTGGTGCAAATAGTTACATAATAAAACCTTTCAATAAAAATATATTTGCAGCAAGTTTGAAGGCGATTATAAGACGAAGAGAATGGGAAAGCCAATTCAATAAAGAATGAAGGGCTGAATATTCAAGATTAATTGTAAAGCAGTAACTGTTGTTTATATAAATGTTATCAAATAAAACGGAGGTGCTGCCTATTAAACATTTATCGTTGTTTAAACAAATCTATGAAAGGAGAAAAAATTGAAAGAAGAAAAAGAAAAATTAACTTCAAATGAAGAAGGGAAACAAGCCGGAGAAGTTTCCAGGCGTGATTTTCTTGTCGGTGCCGGTACAGTAGTTGTCGGTACTGCCGTGGGTGCCGGCATGCTTTCCGGTTGTAGCGGTGAGACAGTAACTACGACCGTAACTAGTACCAAAACAGTTCCAACAACAGTCACAACAACTGTTGGCGGCGCCGGAGCTACTGTTACTGAAACCAAGACCGTAGGTGCAGGTGAAACTGTAACTATGACCAAAACAGTAACAACAGACAGCGGCAGTGGAGGTATTACTCCAGCATTGGAACCTGAAGAAACAGTTATCAAATGTCAAAGCCCTATCAATTGCACTGAAGTTAAGAATGGTAAAATCGTGAGGATCAGACCTCTACATTATGATTCTGAATATCCGGATTTACAGCCATGGACTTATCAAGCACGTGGAAAAACCTTTACTGCATATATGAAATCTTCGTTATCCCCCCATTGGTCAAGTTATAAATGCCGTATTTACTCACCAAATAGAATTCTATACCCACTAAAAAGGGTGGATTGGGAGCCTGGTGGAGACCCGGCAAAAATTAATGCACAGAATAGGGGAAGGAGCAAGTTCAAGAGGATTTCTTGGGATGAAGCTACAACAACTATTGCAAGTGAAATAAAAAGAACTATAGATGCTTATGGTCCTTCGGGAATATGTTTCGCTGGAGCTCCACACGGTGAAACTAAAACTATTCATTCAGCACACAACGTTGGTGCCGCCTTTCTGCATTACTGGCTAATGAATACTTACGGCGAAACATTCACGGAAGTGATTGATACTCCGGTTAGCTGGGAAGGTTCAGCATGGGGAGCAAAACACTTTTGGGGACATGAATCCGGTTTAGGAGAGGAAAAACCTAGCAATACTCTTGTTGATGTTTCCGAAAACTGCGATGTGCTTCTAGTATGGGGTGAGGATAATGAATGTAATCAATGGCGCAGTAATATGCAATATGGACAATTTGCGTTATGGTTAAAAGAACTGGGTATTAGATTAATTTATATTAACCCGGATCTAAATAATGCTGCTGCCATTCATGCCAATAAATGGATACCAGTATTACCTAATACTGACCCGGCATTACAGCTTGCTATTGCTTATACATGGATGAAGGAAGAGACCTACGACAGAGATTATATAGACACGCACTCAGTTGGTTTCGACAAGTTCGAGGACTATGTTTTAGGCAGAGAAGATGGTATTGAAAAAACCCCCGCCTGGGCTGCACCCATATGTGGTGTTCCTGCATGGACAATTAAAGCCTTGGCAAGGGTATATGCCAATAATATTACCTCAGTAATGCATCGCCATGGCGGCGGTATGAAAACAGGATGTTACTCCCATGAGCCGATGAGATTGAATGCTTATCTACTGGCTATGCAGGGTTGGGGACAATCTGGAGTTCATCAGGTCAGCAATATAGATAATCCTCTTGCTTCAGGCGCCTCCCTAACTAGTGTTACCACTACCGCCTATGAGGAAAGAGGCTTCCATTGCCAACTGCTTAGACAACAAGGAACTCCAATACCACCATATACTGACCGCAATATGATTATGAGATCACGCTTCACCGAGGCTATTTTAAATCCGCCTATTGAATACTATGCTGGGTATATACGAATGCCGAGAGCCGATCAATTTGTTAAGGCTACTTATCCCAATGATGGTTTTTCCAGAGTACACATGTTCTGGGGAGATGCTCCATGTATCTCTACCCAATGTTCTAATGGGGGTTGTGCCAGAAATGCCGTTTGGAACGACTCGTCAATGGAATTTGTACTGCTTCAACACCCATGGCTCGAGGATGCTTGTATGTTCTCTGACATCATTCTCCCTGTAAACACCAAATGGGAAGAATATGATATTTGTAGCTCGGCTGACTTCTGGAGGTGTCTTGCCATTGAAAAGAAGGCTATAGAAAGTATCGGTGAATCCAAGAGTGATTATGAAGTAGTCTGTGAAATTGCTAGGAAACTCGATTACTATGATGAGTGGACATTGGGTCTTAGCGTAGATGACATGGTCAAGAAGGGTTTTGAAAACTCGAACTGGCAGGATAAGATAAGCTGGGATGAGATTAATGAAAAGGGTTATCTTGTACAACCGCCAGCAGATGGTTGGGAATCAAGAACCACAGCATCTCTCAAATTCTATCAAAATCCACAAGCTAATCCTTTACAGACACCATCCGGCCTTCTTGAGTTTGAATCAATTGGGCTAAAAGAGAATTTCCCCGACGACAAGGAAAGGCCACCGGTTGCCCACTATGTTGCTGGCGGACCTGAAGAAGATGGCTGGACACATGATGAATCATTGTCTGGTCAGAGAGCTAAGGATTATCCGTTGTTATGTATGATCGGTAACCCTCGATGGAGATATCATGCACAGTTGGATGATATTGCATGGTTGAGAGAAATCCCGACAGCGAAAGTCAAGGGTTATGATGGTTATTTGTATGAACCGATCTGGCTTAACACCGCTGACGCTGCAGCTAGAGGAATACAAAATGGTGATATCTGCAAGGTTTACAACGACAGGGGTACCGTGTTAGCTGGTGCCTTAGTTAGTGAAAGAATGATGCCTGGCGTAGCAATGCTAAAACATGGAGCAAGACCTGATTGGATAATACCGGGTGTCCTTGACCGAGGAGGTAGCGGTGGTGGACTTACTTCTCCAAAATGGACTTCCATAAATACACCGGGGCAATACTTAACTGGCTTCTTGATGGAAGTACAAAAAGTGTCCGGTGATGAGATGTATGGATGGAGAAGAGATTACCCCGACGCATTTAATAGACCATATGACCCAGCTTCAGGATTACGATTTGACGCTTGGGTTGAAGGAGATGCATAAATGAAAGTATTTGTTCATGATGCTGCAAAGTGTTGCGGATGTTATCAATGCCAGATTTCTTGTAAGGATGAACACTGCTCGAATGATTGGACACCATACGCGAAACCACAACCGCTGACAGGACAGTTCTGGGGAAAATTAAATGAATATGTTATTGGTACTGTCCCTAAAGTTAGAATGTACTATATCAGTCAACGCTGCAATCACTGCGATAATCCATCCTGTATTCCTGCATGTCCGGTTGAAGCAATTTACAAAAGAGATGACGGATTGGTTATCATAGATCCAGCAAAATGTACTGGTTGCAAACTGTGTATAGATGCCTGCCAATATGAATCAATATACTATAATGAAGGACTGAATATCGCACAAAAATGTACCGGTTGTGCCCACATTTTGGATAGGGGATGGCCAATAACTGAACCACGATGCGTTGATGCCTGCCCCAACGAGTGTCTTATGTTTGGCGAGGAATCTGGATTTAGCACTCAAATTACGCAGGGCGAGGTTTTAAATCCTGAACTCGGTACTGAACCGAGACACTACTATCTGAATATCCCTAAGAAATTTATCGGCGGAACTGTTTATGATCCTGTTACTGAGGAGGTTGTCATTGGTGCAACCTGTACACTTTCAGGAGATAAAACAGCAACTGTTACTACTGATGATTTTGGTGATTTCTGGTTCGAGGGATTGGCAGCAGGTAGCTTTTCAGTTAAAATAGAATCCGGCGGTAAAGTAAAGACCATAGATAATATTAGTACTGAAAAGGATGTTAACTTGGGTGATATAGCACTGAGTTAGTTTTTTCCTATTATCGGTATCTAAAATAGACAGGGTATTCATAATGGGGTGAGGTTTTGTACTTATTTCCACCCTCACCCCATAATAATCTGGAAAAAGAAGGGAATTAATATGGGAAATACAAAGGTATGGCTATTTCGATTACTTATTATAGCCTGTGGTGGTTTACTCGTATTGTCATGGTTTTTACCCTGGTGGGCTATCGATGTATATGAGATTGGTAAAAATGCTGTTGTAATTCGCCCATGGGGACTTGAGACCAACCTCAGGCCAGCTGATTATGAATTAATTAAATCAGGTGAAATGCCGGCATTTTTTGCGCCAGCAATGTGGACTTACTTAGGTCTATGTATACTGGGGCTTTTGGTAGCAGTTTTTATAAATAATAAGACCTTTAGACTAAAGAACAAAGACTTTAATTTATCTGGATTTTTAATTGGCTTAATTGGTTTTTCCTATATAGTAGTAGTTATAACGGCAGTAATTGTCGCTGCTATACGGACAGGTGATTTTTGGGAAGTTAAGTTGATAGGTTATAGCTTTATTAGCTTAGGAGACCCTTATGTTTCTGGAGCTGAGGCAGGACTCAAAATTGGTTATTGGTTAGCATGTGCTGCTGGCCCACTTTTAATGATATTAGCCTTAATCCGTAGTAAAATTATCGGCAATAACCACAAGTAATTATGTGTTTTTGTCGCTAAATCGTAAGATAATAAAGTGGGTTAGGCGTTAAACCACCCACTTTATTATTTTTACTGATTAAGTAAAACCATACAAATGGGGAAAATAAAATGCATTATGATGCAGTTTTAATACATCCGCCGTCGATATACGACTTTCGTGAAAAAGTCATTTATGAAGGCCCTATAGCTTTAACCGTAAATGACAGTACGCGCCAGTTCATTATCCCTTCAGTCGGCATACTGAGCATTGCCGATTACCTCGATCGGAACGGCTATAAAGTAATGGTTGATAACCTGGGCGAAAGGATGATTTCAGATAAAAGCTTCGACGTAGAAAAGCATATTGAAA
>JAQTVP010000247.1 GCA_028707015.1 Dehalococcoidales bacterium
AGCGATGGATGAAGCTATAAGTGAACTGTCATTAAAATGTGATCCTACAGATGCCAGTAGGGCACTATATCTCCTCTCTGCACCTGCCAGGGAAATGAATATGGACCTGATTAAAGACTTGGGTGATTATCTGGCAGATGTTGCTTCAGAAGCTCTTATCAGGAATGGCGATTACCCCAGAGAAAAAAGCGTTTTAGATGTTACCGTAATGTTGTCTGAATTGAGTGATGTAGTGAAGGTCAGGGAGTACTATGAAAAATCTACCAGCTATATCCCTGAGGTCAAGAAAAAACAGAAAAAGCTGGAAAACAAACTTGATCTGATAGATGAGGCAGGTAAGGATATCCCTTCGTTATTATAATATTATGATTAACTGGGATGAGTTATATTAAATATTGGTGCCTGTCTGTTCAGAAGTTTAATAACCTTGAACTCTTAAGCTTATTCTTTTCTAAAACAGTTTGTCTTTCTTGGTTTACTAATCTCCGATATTTCTGAAATAAAGTAGATTTAAAAGTCTACGGTATGGTCAAAGGCAGTAGAATATTTAAGGAATTCCTCAAAGGACGGTAATGTATTATTTTGCATATGGCTTTTATCTAAATAAAAAAATAATGCTTGAAAGCTGTCCGGAGAGTAAACCCATGGTTAGAGATTCTCTTCCAAACTATAAACTGATTATTACAGGATGGTCTCGGCTATGGCGAGGCGGAATGGTCAGCATAAGATCGTTTAGAGGGGAAAAAGTTCCCGGTGTAGTTTATGAAATTTCAGATAGAGATTTAAATCGTCTGGATAAATACCGGGGTTATCCGCGTGACTATAATCGGTTAAATGTAACGGTATTTGATGAAGATGGGGAATCAATTAAGGCAGTAACTTATATCAAGACAGGACAATCAGAGGAAGCACAGCCTTCAAGAGAATACCTGGCTATTATTCAGCAAGGCTATCGAGATTGGGTAATAGTCTGATTTTGACCTAAGTATATTACGTACAAAAGCATTCCATATTATTATTTATTGAGCAACTCTTCAATCAACTGCGATACATATACAGCAATAGCCGGGGAGGCTGTCAGTCCCGGGGATTCAATACCGATAAGATTGATAAATCCTGGTAGTCCTTTGTCACTTTCATCTCGAATAATAAAATCCTTAATGTCTTCTCCCGGTCCTTGAAGCTTTGGTCTGATACCTGCCATTTCCGGTTCCAGGTCATCATATTCTATAAAAGGCAAGAATGTTTTAACGGAATCATAAAACAGCTGTTTGTTCTGGTTGCTGACAGAGTAATCTATATTATATACATATTGAATACTTGGACCCAATCGCATTCTACCTTCCAGATCAAAGGTAATATGTATTCCGACTCCGGTAACTTGCGGAGGAGGTACCGGGTAAATGAGCCTCTCGACTAATTTGCTTTTATTACTGGTTACACTGAAGAATTCTCCCTTGCAGTAGTGTAACCTGTATCCCGCTTTAGTTATATCTATTCCGGCTAGCTCAGCTACTTCATCACAGTAGAGACCGGCACAGTTTATTAGAATCCTGGTGTTAAAATTAGATATTCCGGTGCTGTCTTCTACAGTGACTTTGTAACCATCAGTTATTTTTTCTATTCCGATTACTTTTGTCTGATAGATAATCTGAGTACTTTCATACATTGCTTGAGTTATGAAATGTTGCATTAGTGCATGTGAGTCAATAATACCGGTTGATGGAGACAGAATAGCAGCAATACCTTCTACATTTGGCTCTAATTCATTTATTTCCTGTTTTGACAGTAATCTCAGATCATTGATGCCATTTCTTTTACCTTTCTCCAGCAGTGTGTATAATTCTTTTACTTCTTCATTACGAATTGCTACAATCAACTTTCCCAGTCTTTTATAACCGATGCCATGTTTTTTACAGAGGTCATATAGAATACGGTTCCCGGCGAGACATGTTTTTGCCTTTAGTGACCCTTGGGGATAATAGATTCCGGAGTGAATAACTTCGCTATGCCGGCTGCTTGTTTCCATACCAAAGCGTTCGTTCTTTTCCAGTACGTATATATCTTTATCTTTACTGGCTATCTGTGCCGCTACCGCTAGCCCAACTACACCGGCACCGATGATGGTAATATCAGCCATATCTGACATGTTATAGTCCCTTCTAAATCGTAAATTACTGGTGAAATTATTTTATGGTGAATTAGATTATAACTTTTAATAGTATAACACAAGCAGTAAAGCTGATAATATTGGTCTTAATAGGCTGGTATTAGGCGGATAGTAAAAAGTTGTGCTAATATTTAGCATTAATAATAGGAGGGTGCTATGTACGATGTATTAATTAAAAATGGCAGAGTTATTGACCCTTCGCAAAATATGGATGACAGTTTAGATATTGGTATTACTGGTAATAAGATTTCTGTTGTTGCCCAGGATATTGCCCCACAGCAAAGTCAACAGGTAATTGATGCCAGTAATAAGATTGTGACCGCTGGTATTATTGACTTGCATTGTCATGTTGCCGGGGGCCTTCAGACATTGGGGGTTGATCCTGATGCTGCCGGTGTAACCCAGGGTGTTACTACTGTGGTTGATGGAGGGAGTACTGGCGAATCAATCTTTGTTGGTTTCCCGAGATATGTCA
>JAQTVP010000045.1 GCA_028707015.1 Dehalococcoidales bacterium
CAGGAGGCTTCATCACAAAGCTTCTTCAGTCTCTCAAAGAAGCAAAATTTCCCATTATCTATCCGGTAAACTCCAAATATACTGAGGTACTAGGACTACCATGCTATCCTGACCTTCTGTCCATTCCCGGAGTAATTGACCACGTTTTAGTTGCTGTCCCCGCAGAAGCGGCTATAGCACTACTGGATGACTGTGTTGCTAAGGGAGTTAAATCTGTTCATTTCTTTACTGCTGGTTTCAGTGAGAGTGGCTACGCGGAACGGGCAGAACTGGAAAAAACGATACTGGATAAGGCGGTAGCTGGTGGTTTTCGAATAATCGGCCCCAATTGTGTTGGGTTATTCGTTCCTAAAAGCCGCCTCGTTAGCGGAATTGGAATGCCTTTGGAGCCGGGGCCTATTGGCTTCATTTCTCAGAGTGGTGGTCATGCTCTGGATCTTCCTTTGTACAGTGGGCCAAGAGGCTTACGTTTCAGTAAAGTGGTTAGCTACGGAAACGCTTCAGATGTTGATGAAAGTGAACTCTTAGAGTACTTTACTCAAGACCCGGAGACCAAAATTATTGCGGTCTATATGGAGGGAGTAAAAGACGGAAGACGGTTTCTTAAGGTGCTTAAAGAAGCATCTGCCCGAAAGCCGGTAGTCATCTACAAAGGTGGTATGACTGAGGCCGGTAAGAAAGCTGCTCGCGGTCATACGGGTAGTTTGACTAGCTCGGTGGCAGTCTTTAATGCTCTCTGTAAACAGGTGAAATCAATCCAGGTGGATGATATTGAGGAATTAATAGATGTGCTCGTGGCACTTCGTTTTACCAGATCTCTACCACAAGGAACTGGCATTGCCGTGATAGGTGCCGGTGGTGGTCCCAGCGTTCTGGCCAGTGATGAAATGGAAAAAGCAGGACTCCAGGTACCCTCTCTTTCTGCAGAGTTGCAGGCAGAGTTGAAGCAGTTTTTACCTTTAGCTGGTAGTATTTTTGTTAATCCGGTGGATGCTCCAAACCTTACATCTCCGGAGGCAATCTCTGCAACAGTACGCGGTGTTAGTAAATCTCCGGATATTCATATGCTGGTTTACCATCTTGGGTTCCATCCTATCAGTCGATGGGGAGATGGTACATTATCTTCCGCTTCTTTTTTACAGCCTACAATTAATTCCTTAAAAGAAGCACAACAGGTAACCGGTAAACCAATTATACTGGCACTATACCCTGCGCTGGACCTGAATGGGATAAAAGATTTCCTTGCCGCCCAGAAGGCATTCGTGGAAGCAGGGTTTCCTGTGTTCCATTCTCTACGTAATGTGGCTAAGGCCATGGCTCGTATTGTATCCTGGAATCGGGTGTGGCATCAGTAATATCCTTGTTTTCCTTGCTGTATAATTTATTTTACAGGTAACATTCTTGAAGGTTTAGTAACCTGAAAGTTGTTCTTTAAGAGCTATCTAATACACACTGGAAAATAAAAAAATTAAATAGGGTTATCAATAACTGAATCCACATTAGAGTATCTCTTTATAATCTTTAAAGATAACAAACATAGCTGCTCTCTATAAAAAATCTATTAGTAAAAATATATAAAGTAATAGAGAATAAATTATTCAGGGAGGCGTATTGTATGATATTAGAAGACATTAAAAAAGTGGGAGTTGTTGGAGCTGGAACGATGGGTTATGGTATTGCCATAAACTTTGCTTTATGGGGATATCCCATCATTATGAGTGATATCAATGATAAAATTCTGCAGCAGTCTGTGAAAAACATTAAGTCCGCAATGTCTCTTTTTGTGAAAGAAGAATTGATAACAGATGAACAAGCGGATGACACTATCAGCCGGATAGCTACTACCACTGATTTGGCAAAATTAGCAATTAACAGCGATTTTATTACCGAGGCAATTATTGAAAAATCCACAGATAAAAGAAAATTGTTCAATCAACTGGATGAGCTTTGCCCGCCTCATACCATAATTGTGAGCAACACTTCTTCATTGGTGCTGAGTGATTTCGGTTCAGATGTTAACAGACAGGATAAAATAGGGATAACTCACTACTTTGCTCCACCGCATATTGTGCCTGGAGTCGAAGTGGTAAAAGGCCCCGGTACATCAGATGAAACATTTGACATAACCTATAGCCTGTTGAAAAAGATTAGGAAAATACCAATCAGGGTGCTTAAGGAGCTCCCGGGATACCTGCTTAATCGGATACAGGGTGCAATGAGCCGGGAAGCAAATCGTTTGTGGGCAGAAGGAGTAGCTACTGCTGAAGACATTGAGCTGGGAGTAAAATCTACCTTTGGCTTTCGTATGCCGCATGAAGGTCCTATGATGCACTATGATGTAGCTGGTATTTGGAAATGGCCAAAAGATGTTCGGACAGCCATGTCAGCCAGGAGGAGTAATCCTGAATCGGAAATCAGTGCTGAAGCAGCACAGAAAATTCAGCAGCGTATGGCTGAAGGCAAGCCATGGTTTGTAGATCCGGAAAGATTTGACGAAGCAATCGAAAAAAGAGATACAGAATACGCACGGCGTCTTAAAGATTTATACTGGACTAAAGAAAGGTAAAGGAAATTATGTAATATATTTAGAATAAAGTAAGGAGTAATATATTATGGCCAAACTAATTACCGGAGGAACAGGATATATTGGGGCAGAACTGGCACATATATTAGCTGACCGTGGAGAGGAAGTGGTCTTATTTGATATTAATATCAACCACTATCGTATAGAAGATATTGAGAGTAAGGTTAAAATAGTGCGCGGAGATTTGGGCAACTTTTCTGAGGTATTTAATGTGGTCAAGGATAATAAAATCACTGAAATCTATCATATTGGCTCTATGCTTACCTATATGTCCGAGCTTAATCCTCAAGCTTCTTTTCATAGTAATGTTATCGGCAGTTACAATGTATTAGAAGCTGCCAGACTATTTAATGTAGAGAAAATGATGTTCACCAGCACTTTGGGTACTTTTGGTTTGCAGATGGATGATATGCTCACGGATATTACCATGCAGCGTCCTCTTTCTATCTATGGCTGCGGTAAGCTGTATATTGAAGGTCTTGGGCGGTATTATAACACTAAGTATGGATTAGACTTTCGCTCGATACGTTATGCCCATATGATTGGGCCGAATGTCCATACGCCGGGTCATTGGGCACCGCCAATGATTGAAGATGCTATTTTAGGTAAGCCTAACGATTGTATTTATGGTACTCCGGAATCAACAATTTCCATGATATATGTCAGTGATGCAGCCAGGGCTGCTGATATGTTATTACAGGCACCCAGAGATAATATTAAGATGCTAAATTATAATGTTTCCGGGATTCCGGCAGTTGTCTCCGCTAAAGAGGTGGAAACAATTCTAGTCAAACGTTTTCCTGAAATCAGAGTTATCTATAAATCTGACCCGAATCGCCAGAGGCGTCGTGGAGGATATAGTAACTGGAAAGTATTTGATGATAGTTATGCCAGGAAAGAATGGGGCTGGAAACCACAATATACGACTGTTGAATCAATAATTGACATATTTGAGAAAGATATGAAGGAACGCCCCGGATATTATGGGTTGACATAATAAGTTCAGTAGAGTTCACTACTTTGCTTTCTGTAAACAGGTAATAATTTGATTGTTGTTCTTGGATAAGTTATGATACAAAACAATTAGACAGAAATACCTGTGAGAGAGAGTAGCCTGCCAAAAACGTAAATTATTATATCAGAGCAGAACCATGGAGGGCTGAATTATGAAAGCAGCTGTCTTTAAAGAGAAAGGGGTTCTTACTGTTGAAGAAATACCAACCCCTGAGCCAAAATTTGGAGAAGTACTCTGCCGGGTAAAATATTGTGGTATTTGTGGCACAGATTTACATAACTACTCATATGGTATAACTGCTCCCGGGTCTATATTGGGGCATGAATGGTGTGGTGTTATTACCAAACTCGGTGAAGGAGTTGAAGATTTTAGCGTTGGTGAACGCGTCATGCTTTACAAACATCCCTGGGTTCCACTGGTGCCTCCCGGAAAACGAAACGACCCGAGAAATATACGGCTTAATCCTCGAGCGATATATTCAGCTCCTTCCAGAATGGGAGCCTATGCTGAATATATCGCAGCACCAACCACCAGAATAACTCGTATTCCTGACGAGATTACAGACGAAGCGGCTGCTTGCCTTGAGCCATTAGTTGCCGCTATTCATGCGGTGCGCTTAGGGAACCTCAAGGTTTCCGATACGGTTGCTTTCATTGGTGCCGGTCCTATTGCACTCTTTATGATACAAAGGGTAAAGCAAGCTGGTGCCAGGGCTATCTATGTTTCTGAAATAAGTTCGGCACGGGCAGCTAAAGCAGAAGAGTTAGGCAGTGACAGGGTCTTTAACCCTTTAAAAGAAGATATCATAACAGAGATTGTTAAGCTGACTGGAGGCAGAGGCCCTGATATTGTTTACGAGTGTGCTGCGGGTAAGAATACACTTAATCAGGCCTGTCAACTGGTTGCACGTAATGGTCGGGTAACCTGTCTGGCTGTATATCAAGAGCCCATTCTTCTGGAACCTCTTGATTGGTATATGATGCAACCTGAAATCAAATTCACGACCAATGGTGATTCTACTCCGTTTGATTGGGAAATTGCGAAGGAGGTACTGTGCCAGAACAGCATTGATGTTGAAACTGTGATTACAAATGTTATCCCGCTTTCCAAAATTCAGGAAACATTCCAAGCGCTTCTGAAGCCAGTGACAAATGACATGCTACGTGTTTTGGTAAAGCCCTGAATCATAAAAACAGACTGTTATAATAATTAATTACTGGTTTACTCTTATAAGTATGCCAATATAATTCGTTAGTTATGGTATAAAGGAGGTTGGTAAATAAATGACATTACCTAAAAACCTACTGCAAAAGATCTATAGGGACATGATCCGAACCAGAACTCTAGACTACCAGATGATTAAGAATGCCCAGTCAGGTAAAATGCCTTGTGGTTGGCACAGTGGACTTGGTGAGGAAGCTATCGTGGGGCCGGTATCTCTACTGGGTAAAGACGACTATGTCACCTATACTCATCGTGGTGCCTATGTCTGGATAGCCAAGGGTATGGAAATGGAAGATATAATTGCTGAGTTTTATGCTAAGTCTACTGGTTGTGCTTATGGTAAAGGTGGTACTCACATTGCTAAACCCAGTTTGGGGATATTTGGCCGAAGCGGTATGCAAGGAGGACATTTACCCTTAGCCGCCGGAATGGGAATTGCTGCTCAAATGCGTGGTCAGGGCCAAGTGGTACTGTCATTTTTTGGTGATGGCTGTGCTACCAGGGCACCCCTGCACGAAGCAATGAATTATGCTTCTATCTGGAAATTACCTGTTGTCTGGTTCTGTGAAAACAACGGCCAATCCATGTCCGTAAAGCAGGATAAGACTTGGGCGATCAAGGATATTGCCCAAATTGCTGGTTCCTATGCAATGCCCGGCAAGACAATAGAAGATGGAAATGATGTGATTGCCGTGACCGAGGCAGCTCAGGAGTTTTTAGATAGAGCCAGACGAGGTGAAGGACCAGCCTTGATTGAAATAAAAACCTATCGCTGGCGCGGTCACTATGAAGGTGACCCGATGCTCTATCGTACTAAGCAAGAGATAAACGAATGGATGAAGAGAGATCCCTTAAAGCGCTTTGAGCAATTACTGCTGGCTCAGAATCTGATTACCCAGGAAGGTATGCAAAAAATTCAGGTTGAGGCTGATACTGAGGTTGCTAAAGCTCAAAAATTCGCCGAAGAAAGTCCTGATCCGTTGCCTGAGGATGCTTTTAACGCGATATATGCCACTTAGCATTATTAATTTAGTAAATAAAAGGGAGATAAAGTACGATGCGAGAGATATATCTATATCAAGCAATACAAGAGGCTGTATCCGAGGAAATGAGACGGGACGAGAGGGTATTTCTTACCGGTGAAGCTGTTGGCCCAAGTGGAACATCTCCAACACGTCCTCCCAAAGAAATTATGGAGGAATTCGGTGAGCATCGAGTGAGGGAAACCGGAATAGTTGAGCAAATGCTCGCTGCCGGTAGTGCTGGGGCGGCTATGGCGGGAATGCGTCCTATTGTTGACTTCATGATGGCTGATTTTATGTTTCCTGCCTGGAATGAGATTATGCAAGCTGGTTTATGGCGTTCCGGGCATGGTGGTGCTGAAAATATTTCAATACCAGTTGTGTATATGTCTGGGTTAATGAGTTATGGCAGCGGGGGATTCTCACATTCTCGGGCCCCTATTGCTAATGTCTGGCATGGTCCGGGACTAAAGGTTGTTCTGCCGACAACACCTTACGATACCAAAGGTTTGCTGAAAACTGCCATTAGGGACAACAATCCGGTGGTTTTTATATCACACCGGTTACTATACCGGACACAGGGACCTGTTCCCGAAGAAGAGTATTTAATCCCCTTTGGGGAGGCCACTGTCAGACGAGAAGGTAAAGATGTTACTATTGTTGCTTTAAGTTACATGGTAAACCTTTCTCTTGAAGCAGCGGAAGTTTTAGAGCAGGAGGGTATCAGTGTTGAGATTATTGATCCTCGTACTCTGGAACCACTGGACATTAATACTATTTTAGTCTCGGTAGAAAAGACCGGTCGATTGGTGGTGGTTGATGAAGATTATATTAGGTGTGGTATTGGTGCTGAGATAGCTTTTCAAGTACAGGAAAAATTATTAAAATCTTTGAAGGCTCCAGTACAAAGAGTAGGAAATCTGAATACACCAATTCCAGTTGCCAGTAACTTGATGCAGGCTGTAATGCCTACTAAGGAGAAGATTATAGCTGCGGTTAAGAAAACCCTAGTCTGACTTTAATTTATAAATTATTTAGTGTTTATATAACAGATAATATTAGTTAATAGAAAATTTTAACGGAGGTTTAAAACATGGAAGTTGAGGTTGTCATGCCCCGATTGGGTTCGGAGATGACAAAGGGAACCATTATTGAATGGTTCAAAAAAGAAGGAGATACAGTAAACAAAGATGAAGCTCTGTTTCTGGTAGATACGGAAAAGGCTGCTCTTGAAGTGGAGGCAGAAGTTACCGGTGTCCTTAAGAAGATACTGGTGAATGATAAAAAACAGGAGATACTCGTAGGAAAGTCTGTTGCCATAATAGAAACGGAAGGTTAAAAAAGGTGATATCATGACCTCAGGAAATAAGGAAGGGGAACAGAGCCGGGAAAATCCGGTAGCTGAAGTTATTGCCCTGAGCGGATGGCGAAAAACCTTAGCCGAACGTATGCTTGGTAGCCACCTTAGATATGCTGAAGTTACCCAGATGAGAGAAGTTGATGTTACCGAGTTGGTAAATCTTCGCCAGTCACTTGTTAGCAGTCTGGAGGCGAAATATGGTGTTCGGGTATCGTATACTCACTTGTTGATAAAGGCCGTAGCTCAGTCCTTACGGCAGTTTCCTATAATTAACTCATCATTAGTAGAGGAAGAAATTAGAATATTTAGTAATATTAATATTGGTATGGCGGTAGCTCTTGATAATGGCGGGTTATTAACTCCGGTAATACGTAATGTAAACCAGAAATCAATTGTAGAAGTAGTCGAGGAAGCAATCAATTTAACCAGACAGATTAAAACCAGACATTTCAACCTTGACGATTTGCAAGGAGGTACCTTTACGGTAACTAATGCCGGAATGTACGGGACAGATTTTGTCACTCCCCTGATAAATGCTCCGCAAAGTGCCGCTTTAGGCGTTGGCCGGTTAGTGCCAAAGCCAGTTGTGCGGGATAATCAGATTGTCATCAGAACGATGATGGGTCTTAGCCTGACCTATGACCATCGTATTATAGCTGGCGCTACTGCTGCCCAGTTCTTTCAGGCTTTAGAGAATGTTATTGAGAACCCGGTAAAAATGGATCTGAGAATCTCTTAGTCTAATTCTGCCAAGATTAATCTTTTTTATATACAACTTTTAGTAACTATCTGTTGACAATAAGTATGCCTAATTATGCCTGATAGCTGAGATACATGCAGATTGCACCGCAGGTCGCTACATTCAATGATTCTGCTTTTTCCCGGATTATAGGTATGTTTAATCTGTAAGTTGAGGCGCTCAATACTGAGTCCGAAAGACCAGATGCCTCGTTACCCAGTGCAAGTAAGAGCTTGCTCTGGGATTGAAGAACCGATGGGTTTTCTGTCCCAGTGAGATCTGCAGCTATCAGAGAATATCTATTCTGTTTTAATTTATCTATAAGACTGAGGTAGTGAGAGGTTCTTCTTATCCATAAAGATAACACTGTCCCAACCGTAGATTGAACGCATTTAGGAGATAGCGGGTCGGCACATTTTTCTGTCAGTATAATTCCGGAAAAACCAAAGGCAACAGCAGTGCGGATGAGAGTCCCTACGTTACCGGGGTCTTGAACATCTTCAAGCAGCAGGATTTTATTACCGGGGTTATCTGGTAGTTGGTCAGAGTACGTATCCAGAGGGAAGCGGACGACAGCAATTACTCCCTGAGGCGTCTTTGCGGAACAGATGGAGTGTAATTGGCTGTCAGTGACAAGGTGGCTGGAATATTTATGATAAAAGGAAGGCAGTTTCTCTGTGGATATAATTTCAATAACATCATCTGGATTATTATTGATTATCTGCTTTATGGACTTGTTCCCTTCAATAAGAAATGACTCAGCTAAAAGCCGCCCTTTTTTTGTTGCTAGATTTTTATACCATTTTATAGGCTTTGGTATAAGGGGTTTATTATCCGGTAAGAGTATCACAGTATCTTAATCCTCCGTCTGCCATAGTTTTGATGTCATTTTCTGTAAAGTTTATTAATGATATCACGATAGTATCTTTTTTACTAAATTTGTAAATGTAGTAATGTCTGCTTTCTGTACTAATAATTCGAGGTGCTTCATTTATTGTGATATCATCTGTATAATTATTAAGGTTATAAAATGCTAAGTATTTCAGATATATCAAAATCTTTTGGGGACCATACTTTATTCAGTGCAGTTACCTTTAATATGGGGACAAGGGATCGTATTGCTATCATCGGGGCTAATGGTTCAGGAAAGACGACTCTGTTCAATATTATTAGTGGTAATACACGACCTGACTCTGGCAGCATAAATATGCCGAAAGAAACTACAATCGGCTATTTGGAGCAGGAAATAAATCCGTCCACTAATAATATATTACTCGATGATGTTACTAATGCTTCACCCAAGATAAGTAAGCTGTCGCATAAGATACAGATACTCCAGGAAGAATTGGCAAATGTAACGGATGGGGAAAGCACAAAAGAACTGCTAAAGGAGTTAGGGGAACTTCAGCATGACTTTGAATTTGCCGGTGGTTACAGTGCCGAACATGAAGCTAAGACTATTCTTTCCGGATTGGGATTTGCAGAAACTGATTTTGACCGTCCCTTAACTGATTTTAGTGGAGGATGGTTGATGCGGGCGGCACTGGCAAAACTGCTTCTTCTTTCTCCTGATGTGCTTTTACTTGATGAGCCGACAAATCATCTTGATTTGGAATCTTGTATTTGGTTTGAGCGATACTTGGAGAGCTATCCCGGGGCAGTTCTGGTAGTTTCGCACGATAGGGCATTCTTGAATCGTGTGGTAAGTAAAGTGATTGCCATTGAGCAAAATAAGTGTATCTTTCACCGCGGTAATTATGATAGTTTTGTTATAGCCAGACAGAAAGAAATTGAGGTTATGGAAGCTACGGCTAAAAGGCAAAATATTAAGATAAAGAAAGAGACGCGCTTCATCGAACGTTTTCGTGCTAAAAATACCAAGGCGACTCAGGTCCAGAGCCGAATGAAAAAACTGGCAAAGATAGAAAGAGTGATTATCCCCAGAACGACCCGGAAAATGCAATTTTTATTTCCCGAACCGGTAAGGAGTGGAGAGAAAGTAATTACTCTTAATCATATCCTCAAATCTTACGATACAAATGTAATTTATCGTGATCTTAATCTGGTCTTTAATCGGGGAGATAGAGTAGCTTTGGTGGGCCCAAATGGTGTCGGTAAAACAACTCTGCTCAAGATATTGGCTGGAGTGCTTTCCTTTGATAAAGGGGAACGTAAATTAGGATATAATGTCAGCACTGCTTATTATGCCCAATATCAGCTTGAACTTCTCAATCCAATGAATAATGTGCTTACTGAGTTGCAGTGCG
>JAQTVP010000248.1 GCA_028707015.1 Dehalococcoidales bacterium
AGTCCCTTACTTACTGCCTGCACCAAATCAACTAGATATTCCCGCATATTATCCTTATCAATAGAGTAAAGTGACCAAAGCCCATCTTTTCTTAGTTTTAAAAAACCGGCCTTGTGAAGTGCGGATGGATTCCGTGAAGCTCTTGGCTGTGAAATATCTAATGCTTGCATTACTTCACAGACACAGCACTCTTTTTCCAACAAGATATTGATTATCCTTAACCTGATCTCATCAGAAAGAGCTTTAAAGACTTTAACTGTATCTATCATTTAATAACCAACTATATGCGTATTAATGCATATAAGCATATTTTATAACACTTAATTGTTATTTTGTCAACGAAACTACAGTGCTAATATTGATTATGAAAACACACGTCTGCCCGGAACATTAGACAAGCGGTGTTCTTCTCGGCTTCGGGCGCTTAATAAAGGGAATAATTCCCGCCCCGACAAGGTAAAGTAGCATAAAGAGCAGAAAGGCTTGATTATAGCTCCCGGTAACATCATATATATATCCCGCAAAAATCGGCCCTACTACGGTAGGGATAACTAAAAATGTCTGAAATATTCCGGCAATTGTAGCAAAGGCTTTGCGTCCAAAGTACTCTCCCCGCATTGCTACATACACTGGAATACCCCCGCCATAACCAATGCCATAAATCGCCAGGAAAATATAAACTTGCCCAATGGTTGCCACGTTAGTCAGAACAAAAATACCGATAGCCTGAAGGACATAGCTTACCATCAGCACATATCTCTTATCAAAACGATCGCCCAACCACCCGAAGATTATCCTTCCGGGAATACTGAAAGCTACCATAGACCCCAGTGCAGCGGCAGCCGCTACCTCCGAAATGCCAATGTCAGTCAAATAGGCAACTTCATGTAATACTACCGAGGTCATACCTATCGACCTAGCACTTCCGGCAAGAAGAAGTATCCAGAAAGTAGACGTATGCAACGCCTCTCTCCATGTGAAATTAACTTCACCCGAATAATCACCAATGTTTTTCCCGGGAACAGACACCCCTGATGACTCTATATCTATTTGGGTTTGTTTTACTACCAGCACATCACCATCAGGTAAATAACCATATTGCTCCGGCTTGTGCCTCAAAACAAGAGTGAGTGGAATAACAATAACCCATACGCCAATACCAGCGATAACAACAGTAGTACGCCATCCATATTGACTGATTAACCAACCGATAAGAGGAACAATTGTAGCCCCACCCAATCCGGCGCCAAGAGTATAGAATCCCAGTGCACGGCCTCTTTTCCTGATAAACCAGTTTGCCACTGCCGCTGTAGCAGCACGGCTAAAACCAGCACTATAACCAAGGGCAATTACCACACCAAATAATACATAGAGCTGCCAAAGTGCATTCATGCCAGAGAGTAATAAATAACCAAACCCAACAACAACCGCCCCGAAAAGAGCCATTTTTCTCGGACCGAATTTATCAATGCACCAGCCCACAATGGGTCCTTCAAGACCCCCCTCAAGCCTTGATAAAGAGAACGCTCCAGCAGTCACTGCCCTGGTCCAGCCAAATTCACCAAGAATAGCATTAAAGATTACACTGAAGCCATAGAACCAAATTCCGGAACCATAAAACTGTATGGAAGCCGCAGCAATAACCACCCACCACCCATAGAATAATCTCCCTCTCTTTTTTACTGAAGATCCCATAGCTATTTTTACCACCTGTCCGAATCACTAACTTAACTATCTGCCATTAGATAATATACCATTCCCAGAGTTAATCATTAAGATTCGTATGAATGGGAAGAAAATTTCCCTGAAGAGCCTTCATACCTACACTTAACATACAAAAGTTGGTATCAGCAATAAAACAAAACAGAGATTTAATGCCAGATATCTTTAATTGTTACAATCGTAATTAAATGTAAATATACTCTCAGCATAAAATAGTGTCAATAGTCAGCAACCAGAAATAGATAAAGTGCTATATTTTCGCACATCCCCTTGTTCAAAACGTTTTCGGCAGGTAAAATGAGAAGATAAATAGAAAGGATCATCTGAAATGGCCGAACAACTGGGTAAGATTAATAAACCCGATATAGAACATTTCACAAATAAAAGAAAGCTCTGTATCGTCCCGTTAATATTCTGTGGAAAAGAAGCCCCCACTGAATATTTAGAGAAATATTCCCTCTATTGGAAACAAATTAATGAGCAAATCACTAACCTGGAATCTAAGATAGGAGCAGCCAGTCACATTTATCATGAGTCAATTACATTATCCGGAGAAGACGGACTTAAGGTTATAGAGCAACTGAATCCTTCCAGTTACCAAATTACCAGCGAGAAATGCCAAAATGGCGCTACTCTTGAGCTAACTGAAGATAAAGACCTTTCCGAAGAATGTATAGACTGGGAAAGATGCCTTATTATGGGATTTATCAGCCAAAAGGTAGCCAAAATGGTTACAGAACTCTATGTTACTGCTGCCCAAAAAAGATATGAACATATTATACAAAGAATAAATGAAACTCTAAAAGATGAAGAATTGGGTATTCTCTTTATTCGTGAAGGTCATATGTTACAATTCCCTCAGGATATAGAAGTATTTAGATCGGAAGAGCGTCGTGTAGGGA
>JAQTVP010000249.1 GCA_028707015.1 Dehalococcoidales bacterium
ACCTAGATTCCATTCATTATCCTCATTCCGCGATTCGGTAACATGTATATATTTGCATTCTCAGTGAAGTGACAAGAAATTAGAGGACATACCTCATAATAACACGTTAAGATGATAATGAGCATTTATGCCGATGGCAAGTATTGTATCATTGATTAGTGGTCGCTTTGAACCATTATTCTGCCTTGATAGGTCTGTCAAACTTGTTTTTTTGCCCGATATTTCGCCCAGCAGATATAAACTGAGCCTAGTTTGTTAGAAAAAAAATAAAATGATAGAATCTAGTAATTGGAGGTATAGTGTGCGCGTTGTTTTTATGGGTACTCCTGAATTTGCCGTTCCTTCTCTTGAGCACCTTATTCTTAACCAATATCAACTGGTAGCTGTTTATACCCAGCCTGATAAACGAGCAGGCAGGGGGCAAACTCTCATTTTCTCTCCGTTGAAAAAGACGGCTTTGGCTTGGAAATTACCGGTAATGCAGCCAGCCAGACTTAAGAGCATCGAAGTCGTAGCAGAGCTGGCTGCATTACAACCAGATATAATAGTTGTTGCTGCCTTCGGACAGATTCTCCCCCCGGCGGTTTTGGATATTCCCAAATATGGCTGTATTAATATTCATCCATCGTTATTACCCCGATTCCGGGGCGCTTCACCAGTAGCCTCCGCAATTATGGCAGGTGAAGAATTTACTGGGGTCAGCATTATGCTGATGGATAAAGGTTTGGATACTGGCCCGGTATTAACCAGAGCGCAGATTCCCGTATTGGCAGCGGATACTACTGGAGTGCTTACCGACAAACTATCACTGTTGGCGGCTCAGTTAATTCAGGAGGTAATTCCGCGCTGGGTTAGAGGAGAAATTACTCCCCAGCCCCAGAGCCAGGCAGAGGCGACCTATTCTACCACTATTTCTAAAGCGGAGGGTAAGATAGATTGGTATCTGCCGGCGGTAGCTTTGTGGCGGCGGGTTCGTGCTTGCCAGCCATGGCCGGGCAGCTATACACAGTGGAAGGGAAAACAGCTTAAGATTATTGAAGCAGCACCTTTGTTTGTAGAGACTGCTGCTGATGCAGGAACGGTAGTATCTTTAATCCAAGATAAAAAAGCAAAAGCGGCATTTGGTGTGGTTACCGGGGATGGTATTTTAGCAGTGCATAAAGTTCAACTGGAAGGGAAGCAGTCTATGTCGGCTACTGATTTTTTAAGGGGACAGCGGCAATTCGTTGGGGAAATACTCCCGGTGGATTAAAAGAGACGGTATTATATTTAATCAGGACAGGGACTAAGCCGTTATTTTCTTCCTTTAATTTTGGTCTCCAGTGTTGCCTGGCTCCAGGCCAACTTGTATAATTCAGTATAGCTGTGTAAGGGGGTTTGTATTGCCTTTCTCTAGGGATTTGAATAAGTTTAATACATTGGTAGAAATAATTGCATTACTGCGTGCCCCCAATGGGTGTCCGTGGGATAGGGAGCAGACCCATAAATCACTCCGGAAAAATCTGCTCGAGGAGTGCTATGAAGTCTTAGAGGCGCTTGATGAAAGTGCTTCAGATAAGCTTTGTGATGAATTGGGTGATCTTTTAATGCAGATTATTTTCCATGTTCAGATTGCTGACGAAGCTGGAGATTTTGGGCTGAAGGATGTCTTGAACAGCATTAATAACAAGCTGATTCGTCGTCATCCCCATATCTTTGGCTCAAAAGAGGTAAATAGTGCCGAGCAGGTAGCATTCGACTGGCAGAAGCTCAAACAGGAAGAAAGGGGAGCAGACAGCTCTATTTTAGCCAGTGTGCCTAAATATATGCCGGCTCTTGGTTACAGCCAGGATATTCAGCAACGGGTGGCACAAATAGGATTTGACTGGGAAGATACTGACGGCGTTATAGATAAGCTGGTTGAGGAAATAAATGAGTTTAAGCAGGCTGATAGCCAGGAACATAAGGCGCAGGAATTTGGCGATTTGCTGTTTACACTGGCAAATATTGCGCGCCGGATGGATATTGACCCGGAAGTAGCGCTGAGAGAAGCTAACCAGCGGTTTTACCAGCGCTTTACTTATATGGAAGAACTTTGCCGTCAGCGGGGATTAAATTTGAGTAAAATGTCTTTTGAAGAACAAAATGCACTATGGGAGGAAGCAAAGGAAAAGTTCCGGGAATAAGAATTACTGGTCGGGGCGAGAGGATTCGAACCTCCGGCCTCAGCGTCCCGAACGCTGCGCGCTAACCTGGCTGCGCTACGCCCCGAATACATATATTATAAGTGTGTTTGAGTATCATTGTAAACTGGTGAGGAAATCAGATGAAGTATTGTATTGTAATAATTGATGGTGCCGCCGGTTTGCCGTTACCTGATCGTGATGGTAAAACCTGCTTGGAGCTGGCCGATACTCCAAATATGGATGCGCTGGCTAAAGAAGCTTTAGTGGGTCTTGTGCGTACTGTACCAGCGGGTATGGAGGCGTCCAGTGCCTGTGCCTGTATGTCTGTGCTTGGTTGTGATCCTAAAAAATACTATCGGGGACGGGCTGCTATTGAAGCCAGAAGTATGGGTGTTGCTATAGATGAGAGAGAAGTCGTTTTTCGCTGTAATCTGGTGGCTGTTCGCGATGGCAGGA
>JAQTVP010000250.1 GCA_028707015.1 Dehalococcoidales bacterium
TGGCTGTCCTGCTTGTTCCAGCGTCAAAACAATCGCCTCCTTTCTTTGATACTTCCTAAATTGTCTTAATTATATCCATTGGGTAAATTTGAAATCAAATTTTTTTATGATTGCCAAAAAGATAGTCCATTGATTCGTTAAGGACATCTGCAATTTTTTGCATTTCCTTTCTTCCAAATTCAACCACTAGTGAAAGCCTTCTCCAAAGCTGATTATATGTAAGCCCCGCTGTTCCAGCCAAAAACTCAAGTTTTAAACCACGATTTATTATAGTTTTAGAAAGATTAGGAAAGTTACTTTCCCATTTGTATCCTACCATTTTATCACCTCTCAAAATTAATTATGTAATTTACCCGTTGGATATATCTTATCAACATCAAATGCGGCTGTCAATATGCGCAAGAAAATTATTTTTCACATTAGGAGTTTTTTGTTGCCATCCGGTAAATTTATGCTATAATGTTTAATGTAATTATTATGGAATGAGGTATAAAAATGAATGATTTGTTCCCAAAACGGCTTAAGAGTTTACGCATAGAAAAGGATTTAACGCAGGAAGACTTATCAAAGGCAACGGGTGTTTCGTTCCCATCTATTAGTAGATATGAAAAAGGGCGTAGGGATGACCCAAAAAGATCAATATTGCTTGCTTTTTCAGATTTTTTTGATGTATCTATTGATTATTTGGTTGGAAAATGCGATGTAAGAGATAAAGACTTTACACCCAACGAAATGGCAAGGATTTTTAATGAATTAACTTTTGAGGATAGAAAGATTCTAATGGACCTTGCTAAAAGCCTACTTAGGAAAGAAGGGGAGTAATGAGCTCCATATATAAAAGAAAGAGTGACAATGTATGGACATACATTGCTAATTTGCCGTCTGATAAGCCAGGGAAAAGAAACCGGAAATCTTTCTATGCTCCAAAAGATATGACGGATTCCGAGGCCAAAAAGTACCTTAAGGCCATCAAGATAGAAACCGAGTACCACATAAAACATAACATCTACAGGGACCCAGGAAACGCTACTATTAAAGATTTGCTGGATGAATATATTGTTCATCACAAAAAGATAGCAGACACTACTAAAGCGCTCCATAAGATGTATGTGGACATACATCTTAAATCTATATGGTATGTCAAAGCCAAGGAAGCTCTGCCCGTAACATTTGAAGATCTTTATTACGACCTTATGAACGATGGCAGGCAAACAAAAGGCGGAAAAATTATTAAAATATCTCCCAATACAATAATAAAAATTCATTCATTTTTACACGGAACCTTTAATTTTGCAGTTAAAAACAAGGTCTTATTATATAATCCCATGGATCAGGTTGATTGCCCTGATAAGATTGATTTTGAACCCAGGATACCCAGCGATAATGAATTTGTTAATTTACTTTCTGCGGTTAAAGGGACATTTGATGAGGTTGCTATTGTTTTAGCTGGAGTAATAAGTTTGTGCCGAGGGGAAATACTCGGTCTGAAGTGGATAGACATAGACGAAACGAATCAAAAAATAAAAGTTGAGGAAACATATACACGGTTTAATGAAAATATAAGGAAGGATCCAAAGGCTCGCTCACGGAAAAGAGCGGTTTATGCACCGCAGTTTGTTTTCGACATCCTTAATAAATATAAATCCGGATTAAAGGAACCGGGAGATTATGTTTGTAGTGAATATACGCCTGGAGCATATAGCCATCACTTTAAGGACTTGGCAGATAAGCACAAGCTACAGGGTGTTACTCTCCACAAATTACGCCATTATAATGCCGTAATAATGATGAATCTCGGGATTCCTGACAAGGTCGCTGCAGGGCGGGGTGGTTGGTCGCAGGTTAAAACGCTTCAAGAAGTATATCAGCACATCACCGACGATGCCGATAAAATAGCATGTGAGAAAATTAACCAGTTCTTTACGGTTCCCAAACAATAGGGCTACATATTTGGCTACATTCAACATAAAAGATCCCAAAGTAAGAACCCTGGGATCTTTGGTGCGAAAGACGGGACTTGAACCCGTACGCCCTTGCGAGCACTAGAACCTGAATCTAGCAAAATATCCACCAGGTAAATACCTGTAATCTGCATTATTTCAATACTACTTATATTGCCATTGTTGATTCTTTGCTATATCCGCAAGGTAAATATATTTATTTCTGTAAACAGTTTGGCTACATAAACGGCTACAATAATTCATGCATGTTTATTTTGGCGGCAGCATAGATCCCGTCTTTTATCCCTTGACTGTAAAGCAACTCTGCCGACCTAACAATTAAGGAATTTAGCGTGCCATCAATCTTTAAATATTCTGTGCCTATTATGGCCTTTATTTCGTCTATGTACTCCCTGTACTGCCTATCATTAGTTAAGCTGTTTTCAATTATTATATCAAGCCTGTCGATGTCGATTTTTAAAGCAGATTCATGTTCATTAGTGGTTCCTATCATACAAGACCCTCCCAATGATTTATTGTCCTTCTGCGAAAATCAATAATGTATAGACATTATATCACGTTTATTATTACGGTGCGATTACAATTGGTTAATTAGCACAAACTTGCCCTAAATACCTATGTCAATATAGGACTAAAGCTCTGTATTGACATAGTTC
>JAQTVP010000251.1 GCA_028707015.1 Dehalococcoidales bacterium
CTGTTTCGCCTACTGGCTTGCCAGCGTAAAGCAGTCTAAATTAGCGATACTTGTACTACACTGGCATATCTCATCGTGCTTTACATGGACTTCAAGCACGTTAAGACCTAATCTAACATGGTACCGACACTGGCTTCCCCACTGGAACTCTCTGCGGTTCGGGTACTGGTTTAGGATACGGAATATACCCTTTCTTTTTTGGTTCAGTTACAGTCCCCATTTCACACTCCTAACAATTCATAATTCGATTGCATAGCTTTATTACCTTCAGCGCTAAATAGCCAGTCATAATAAGCCTGCTCGGTTTCGTTCGCCATGTAAACCGGAAGCCCGTATTTATTACTGATAAATCTCGCTGTCCGTTCAAAGCCTTTACTGACAAAGAACCCTAGTATTTCACAATGCTCTGCCCGTACAATCCCGTCAGGATGATAGTAGTACTCTCCGTTTAATACAGCAACCCCCATTATCTTCCCGGTCTGTTTAATTGATGTGCCGAGCCTGTAGCCATACAAACCTTTTGAATTATTAGTGTGCGGATTTTTGTCAGCAGTAATACTCTTATCGTCCCACGTCAGGTCATTAACCAAACTCTTTAATTGCCCTTTCTCATCTACATCCCAACTTCGCACCACATAGATTCCCTTCTGCCCGTCCGTCTTTATCTCACCCGGGCTATTTACGACACTATGTTTAGCCATCAACGGAATTTTCTTGTCCGCTTGGCGCTGAAAGTAATGTATTATTTTAAGCCGCAGCCGAGACAGCAGCCCTACACGAAATCGGCTGATGTAATATAACACCACCCACAGAACCCCTAGTACCACAAATAAATTATTACGAATGAGTTCTCTTAAAACCTGAAAGATAGCACTGTCAAATACCGTGTAAGGTTTAGTGTTTAAATACTCAAGGTTAGTTGTCGAATAGAAATCATACGCCAACAGATTCCCCTCTTCCGTCGGGGTGATATAATTTGTTTCTTTGTTGGTTAACACATTCTCGATTTGGTTATACTGCTCAAGGGTTATTATCTGCTCTCCGACGTAATGGTTTGTCTGCGATTGGAAAAAACTTAACATCAACAGCACAAAGAACATTCCAATAAAATAAAACCGCCACCAACTGATTTTCTTCACTTATGGTTTCTCCGGTAGATAATATAAATAATAATAGCGGCGAAAATAAATATCATCGGAATTTTTATAAACCCAAAGTCTAACGACCCCGTTATCATCCCGCAGGAAGTAAAAACTAACAAACTAAATAATAACCCAATTAATATTAATACTTTCATACGGGCACCTCTAAAAACCTTTCTTTCAGATTGTCCAATAAATCAGCATCATGCAATATTATTTTTAAATTCCTATCCCTGCGCCCGGTAGCCCTGTTAGTATAAAACCCGAAAGCCCTTACCAAATACCTGGCTTTGCTGTTACTTACTTTATAACCTAATTTAACACTCATCATTCCGGCTAATTGTTTTAACGAGACTGCCTCTGATTCTGAAAATAATTCAGTAAGGCTTTGCACCATCGTCGGAATATCTTTCTCCAGTATCATATACTCCGGCATTTAATTTCCCTCTTCTCAATTTTTTCGCTCCCACACATCAAACAACAATTGCATTTTTTGTATAAGCTATTTGGCTCGGAGGCAGTAAAGGTATAACCACAGCGGATACATTTAACTCTATACATTATAGTCCTATCTACCCCGTTGTTATACAACATCCACACTCATACGTACAAAATAAGGGCAATCATCCTTATTCACAGTTACTGGAAACAATCCATGAATACAATCATTCTCATTCTTTTTCCGCAGGCAATTAGAACACAACTCGTATCTTTTCCTTTCTACAAACTCCTCACCATATTTATCTTCGACTAATCGTTTTGTCCTCTCTCTGACTTCAACCGCTTTCTTTTCATTAATCCCTTTCATACTCTTCATTCATGTTTTCTGTAACTCTCCCCATCCATGTGGATGTGCTTTTGTTTTATCATGGATATAAAACGGTTAAACGAAGCCTCTGTTGGGGGTTCGTCTAAATGCGACTTTAACCCGGTGGGGTTTAAATTAGCAGTTACTACCAACGGTAGCTGGCTATCATATCTGGCATTAATTATTGCGAATAATGTTCGCCTGACAAACCTCATATCACTGCGAGGTTCTTTCCCTACATCATCTAAAACAACTAAATCAGCCGATGCAATCTGGTTTATAATATCACTTTCCGACTCCTTGGTTCTTTGCTCTTGAAAATCATAACTATAAGTTGCCTGTATTCTACGGAATAAATCTGGCTCACTTGTAAAAATAATATAAGGCAAACGACCAGTGCCATCCCATCTATCCAAAATACAATGACAAATAGCGCTAGCTAAATGCGTCTTCCCTGTCCCCCATGAATTTGTTGACCAAAGATAAAGGCTGCGATACCCACGAGGTTTTTCCCCAACCGGATATTCCTCGGCATATTCTTTGCATTTATTTAACGCATTGTCTTGCGAACCCGCTTTAAAAGTTTCAAATTTTGCGGTCATATAGCGAGGCGGGATACCACTAGAACTACGGCGGCTCTCTCTCGCC
>JAQTVP010000252.1 GCA_028707015.1 Dehalococcoidales bacterium
TATTCGTCATCTAATGCAGCCAAAGAAGAGTGCAGAGCGAATCGTACTTAATGGCGATGAAGCAATCGCCTTGGGTGCATTAGCTGCAGGATGCAAATTTATCTCCGCTTATCCTATGACTCCTACAACACCGATAATAGAATATATGGCTTCCAAAGAAAAGGATTTGAATCTGGTTGTCGTACAACCTGAAGATGAAATATCAGCTATAAATATGATAATTGGCGCCAGCTATGCCGGCGCAAGATCCATGACCGCCACTTCCGGCGGAGGGTTTTGCCTGATGGTGGAAGGTTTTGGGTTGGCGGGCATGACTGAAACCCCGATAGTCATAGCATACGGCCAGCGGCCGGGGCCTGCCATCGGATTACCTACGAGGATGGAGCAGGGAGATTTGCAGTTTGTACTTCGGGCATCTCATGGTGAATTCCCAAGGGCAGTATTTGCACCTGCCACAATTGAAGATGCATTCTGGCTGACCATAAAAGCATTTAACGTTGCTGACAAATATCAGATACCGGTTGTAATATTATTCGACCATCACCTCGCTGATTCATATAACACCGTAAATCGGTTTGACATCGGAAATGTGGTGGTTGATCACGGTTTAATCCTGAGGAGCGATGAATTGGAGAAATTGCCTACTTACCAACGTTATGCAATAACCAAATCCGGGGTTTCGCCACGAGCTTTTCCGCTTGCCAGCAAAGCATTGGTAATCACAGATTCAGATGAGCACGGCGAAGATGGACATATGATCGAAGATGCAGAGACAAGAATACGGATGATGCAAAAAAGAATGAGAAAACAATTCAGCCTTAAGCAGGATATGTCCCAGCCAAAGATATACGGACCCCAAAAGGCAGATACTACATTAATCGGATGGGGCAGTACATACGGACCTTTGACGGAAGCCATAGACATACTGCATAGCGAGAAAATAAGTGCAAATTTAATTCACTATTCTGAAATATGGCCATTTAATAGTGAAGTTATTTCTGATGCTCTTAATAATGCCAAATATAGTTATGTTGTGGAAAATAACTTTACCGGTCAATTTGCTGATCTGATAGCGCAGGAAACAGGGAAACTGGTAAGCGGAAATATACTTAAGTACGATGGTAGACCTTTTTCACCTGAATATATTGTCCGTGAGATTAAAAAAGCGGGGTGTTAGTTATGGAAGAAATTAATAAATACGTGGGAATAAAACCGGCCTGGTGTCCTGGCTGCGGTAATTTCGGAATATTAAGGGCAGTCCAAAAGGCAATTGCTGAGCTTGATTTAGAGCCTTATCAAGTCCTCATGGTATCAGGGATCGGGCAGGCAGGTAAGTTGCCACACTATACTAGGTCTAATATACTCAATGAACTTCATGGCCGTCCAATTCCTGCAGCTATTGGGGCAAAAATCGCCAATCCCGAGCTGGTTGTACTGGCCATAAGCGGTGACGGTGATGCCTATGGTGAGGGCGGTAACCACTGGCTTCATGCAATGCGGCGTAATCATGATATTACCTATCTGGTACATAACAACCAAATTTACGGCCTTACCAAAGGACAGGCTTCGCCTTCCAGTGATTATGGTTTTGTAACCAAGACAACTCCAGAAGGAGCTCCTCATCCGCTTAATCCCATTGCTCTGGCGATAGCCAGTGACGTTAGCTTCGTAGCCAGAAGTTTTGCCGGAGATCCTGACCATCTTTCATCAATCATTAAGCTTGGCATTCAACATAAAGGTTTTGCCTTGATTGACATACTGCAACCCTGCGTGACTTTTAATCACAAAAATACTTACAGTTGGTACCAGGAGAGAATATATAAATTGGAAGATGGAAATGGATATAAGCCGGATGATAAAATTGCTGCCTTTATCAAAGCGCAGGAATGGGAAGATCGTATCCCAATCGGGGTATTTTATCGCAAATCCAGGCCCGTGTTTGAAGAGCAACTATTTGCATTAAAAAATGGCCCGCTGACCAAGCAAAACATCAACCCGCTTCAGATTGAGCAATTTCTTTCTGAGTTTGCTTAGAACAAGAGGATATCCTTATCGAGAAAGATATAGTCAGTATTAATACACTACAAGATACCAGTCGCTAATGATATCCCCACTATAATTAACATTGTACCTACTAAATACTGCACCACATTTATTTTGACCTTTTTTACCAGGCGTGCTCCTAAAAATGAACCTATAAAGGCGCTGAATACAGCAACAGCTACCAAGCCCCACAAGTCTTTATTTATAAAAGTAAAATCAGCTCTATATAAAATGAAACTGTATATAGTGAGCCTGATAATATCGACAATGAAGCCGCATGCACTTCCAGTGCCTGCAAATGCTGCCGTATTTAATCCACTCTTTACTAAGAACGCTGAACGCAGAGCTCCTTGATTACCCGAAAGACCACCGAAAAACCCGGAAAGAAACCCGCCAACCGGAAGATATTTACGATCAAATGATAACTCTTGAAGTTCAGGTATCAGGTCAAAAAAAGCAAAGGTGATAATTACTGTGCCTATTACTACCTTCATCAGTGTTATCTCACGCATTTGCCCGCCCATTGTATAAGTCGCTAAATCGGGAACCCAA
>JAQTVP010000046.1 GCA_028707015.1 Dehalococcoidales bacterium
GGAACCACGTTTATTACTATTAGTAATAATACCTTCAAGATTATTATCACAATTGCTAGAGTGCATTGGTTCTGTGGAAATTACAATGTCTTCCGGACGAATTGAAGCATATTGATTTCCACGCTTGTCAGTAAGCACAGCTAGTTTTACATTCTCCATATCGAAAAAACTCTTTCCATTGGATTCACCTGATACTTCACCTTTAAAAATATTACGGGTCATTACAAACCGAGCCACAAATTCTGAGTTAGGATGCCGAAATATCTGCTCCGGAGTTCCGATTTGAACCATATTGCCTTTTTCCATAATTGCTATGCGGTCTCCAAGAGCCATCGCTTCTTCAAAATCATGAGTAACGTGTATTGTTGTTAGTGTAAGGTTATCATGTGCTCTTTTTAATTCTTTTTCAGTAGCTTCCTTCAATTGGGGGTCAACCGCGCTCATCGGTTCATCAAGGAGTAAAAGATTAGGTTTAAGTGCCAGTGCTCTGGCTAAAGCAATTTTTTGACTTTCGCCCCCACTCAAAGACCAAGGTCTTCTATCCAGTAAAGGAGTAATGCCCAGAAGTTCAATTACATTATCAATTGACTTTTCTATATCAGCACGTGGTTTATTTCTCCATTGCAGACCAAAAGATATGTTATCACGTACCGATAAATGACGGTAAAGTGTATAATCCTGGTAAGCAAAACCAATGTTTCTTTTTTCTAGATTAAGAGAGGTTACATCTCTATCATTAATTATTACCTTACCACTTATTACTGGATTCAGCCCAGCAATAGACTCTAAAAGCACGGTTTTACCTGATCCGGTAGGCCCTAGCAGAACAAAATATTCGCCGTCTTGAACATCAAAAGTAACATCTTTAAGCCTAAATTCGCCTAACCGAACGCATAAATCCTGTATCTCTATCATTTTTCTCCCATTGAAAAATAGTTTTATCTGTTGGAGCTGTGTTTATGTAAAAAAGAATCCTAATAATTATAATTTAATTTCAAAGAAGAAGTCTAGTATTTTTAGTACACTCTTAGTAAGAATATATAGCAAAAAGGCAATAAGTTGACATATCTAAATTAGTTTCCTATAATAAAATTGGTAGTAAAAATTGACCATCGACCCTTGAGGCGGTGAGTTATTAAATTGAAGGAACATTAAAATATTTGGGCGCTTGGATCGGATACGACTGAGACGGCGGGAAACTATTCGAATGTTAAATACCCTCTTTAGTTGTATCTGAGAGGGTATTTTTTTTTAGGATAAATAACATGCTCAAATTAGGATTTATTGGAGCAGGAACCGTAGGTAATGCTCTTGCGATTGGATTAAACAACAAGAGTTATAGAGTGACAGCTGTATCTAGCCGAAGTCAAAGTTCCTCCTTTAAACTGTCTCAGGCAGTTATAGGTTGCGAATGCTTTAAAAATAATCAGGATGTAGCTGACAATTGTGATCTTGTATTTATCACTACTCCTGATGATGCCATTGCTTCGGTAGTATCCGAAATACAGTGGCATAATGAACAAAGTGTAATTCACTGCAGTGGTGCTGATTCTACTGATATATTAGAGCCAGCCCGAAAAGAAGGTGCCTATATTGGGGCTTTTCATCCTTTACAGACATTTGCCAGTGTGAACCAAGCCATAGAAAATATACCTGGGTCAACCTTCGCTATAGAAGCTGAAGAACCACTGTTAGGAACACTTAAGGATATGGCTACCAGTCTCGGTGGCTACTGTATAGAACTAAAAGCAAGTGATAAGGTTATATATCATACTGCAGCTGTCATTGCCTGCAATTATCTCGTAACTTTGGTCAAGATGGCTACAGATCTGTGGCAAAATTTCAATATCCCTCAATCCCAAGCCATTAGAGCACTGTTGCCCTTGATGCGTGGTACGCTTCATAATATTGATACTATCGGTATGCCGGAATGCTTAACCGGACCAATTGCCCGCGGTGACATTGAAACGGTAAAAAAACATATTAATGCTTTACAGGTGTCATTTCCGATTTCATTATCTACCTACAAGGAACTAGGTCTGCAAACTATACCAATTGCTCTGGCAAAGGGAAAGATAAATAAACAACAGGCTGACAAACTACAAACAATATTAAATAACGGAACTAATTTAAATATCAGTTAAGGGGAATATCTGATGAGAACAATGCTAAAAAGTAAAATCCATCGAGCTCATGTTACTGAAACTAACATCCACTATGAGGGCAGTATTACCATTGATAAGACACTTATGGATGAAGCTGACATACTACCTTACGAACAAGTGCAGATAGTAAATATCAATAATGGTGCCCGCTTTGAAACATACGTTATTGAAGGTCACCCTAATAGCGGAGAAATCTGTCTAAATGGTGCTGCAGCCAGATTAGCCGTCCCTGGAGATATTGTTATTATACTTTCTTATTCTACTATCGAAGAAGACAATACTCATAATTTTACCCCCAGAGTAGTACATGTTGATGAAAAAAATAAATTGGCTAATATTCCTGTTAAAGCTATATCCTTTTAAGGAGGATTAAAATGCGTATTACCATAAATCAGATAAAAAACATGAAGCAAAAAGGTGAGAAAATTGTTATGCTCACTGCCTATGACTACACTACAGCGCAAATGATTGATAAAGCAGGCATACCATTAATTCTGGTTGGAGATAGCCTGGGTATGGTAGTACTTGGTTACGAATCTACTATACCGGTAACTATTGAGGATATGCTGCACCATACTAAAGCAGTAGTTAGGGGCACAAAAAAAACGATGATAATTGGTGATATGCCATTTATGACCTATCACGTCAGCATTGATGAAACTCTGAAAAATGCTGCCCGTTTCATTCAAGAAGGTGGGGCCCAAGCAATTAAACTTGAGGGTGGGGTAAACGTAGCCGAAAAAGTAAGAAGAATTGTAGATTGTGGTATTCCAGTTATGGGACATATTGGTCTCACGCCTCAGTCAGTTTATCAGCTCGGCGGGTTTAAAGTGCAGGGTAAAACTACAGAGACAGCCATACGCTTACTCAAAGATGCCCAAGCTCTGGAAGAAGCCGGAGCTTGGGCAGTTGTCTTGGAAACGGTACCCGCACAATTGGCAACTCTAATTACACAGAAGCTAAGCATACCTACTATTGGAATCGGTGCTGGCGTAGGTTGCGATGGTCAAGTCCAGGTAATTAATGACATGCTGGGTTCTTATACTGACTTCGTTCCTAAACATGCAAAGCAATATACTAAACTAAGTAATATTATGTATAATGCGATTAGTGAATATTCTAATGAAGTGAAAAACGGCAGCTTTCCTACTGATGAACATAGTTTTTCCATGGATGAAAATTTACTTTCTGAAATAGGCTAAATATTTCCTAATACTATCACCAAATCAAATAACTGCTAATGAAAATAGTTGATAATATAAGTGAAATGAGACTACTGAGACAGCAGATTACTGTCCCTGTTGGTTTCGTGCCCACCATGGGTTATCTCCATGAAGGACATATTTCACTGGTAAAGCACGCTAAAACTGAAAATTCGCTTTTAGTAGTCAGTATATTTGTTAATCCAACGCAATTCGGCCCCACAGAAGATTTCAAACAATATCCCCGTGATACACAGCGGGATTTTAGTTTATTAGATAGGGAAAATGTTGATATTGTTTTTATGCCTTCGGATGAAGAAATGTATCCGGGTGATTTTACTACTTGGGTAGAGGTTAACCAGATAACAGATAGACTTGAAGGGGCTTCTCGTCCCACTCATTTTAAAGGCGTTACCACAGTTGTTGCCAAGTTATTTAACATTATACAGCCAGCAAGAGCTTACTTTGGGCAAAAAGATGCTCAGCAATTACTGGTTATTAAAAAAATGGTAGCAGACCTTAATATGAATTTAGAAATAATCACTGTTCCCACTATGCGTGAACCAGATGGACTGGCAATGAGTAGCCGTAATATCTACCTTAATCCTAAAGAACACCAGGCAGCATTGGTTCTTTACCAGTCGCTAAGCTTAGCTCATAAACTTTGGAGACAGGGTGAGCGAAACGCTGAAATAATCCGCCAAGAAATGGAATATTTAATAAAAAAACAACCACTAGCAGAAATTAATTACATATCAATAGCTGATAACAATAGTTTAGAAGAATTAGATACAGTAATACCCCAAACCTTAGTTTCACTTGCGGTAAAAATTGGGAGGACTAGATTAATTGATAATATATTACTGAAATGATATTCTTTATTTCCGAACCAATACTAACATACAAAGCATTGCTAGAAAGGCGAGGCTGGAACCAAAATAAAATGGAGCTGCTGGGCTTATAGTCTGCCATAACCAGCCGGCCAGCAAGCTGGCTGGAAACAGAGTAATACCGATTACTCCATGATACAATCCATAGGCAGTACCCCTTCTTTCCGGAGGTACTAAATCAGCAACAAAGGCTCTCGCAGCACCTTCTGCCATTCCATAGTAGACTCCGTAACCAGCGAAAAGTAGCCATATCTGCCATAACTCAGTGCTTAGAGCAAAGCCTAAGTAAACCATGGTATAGATTAGCCAACCTACAGTGATAACTTTTTTCCTGCCCCACCTGTCTGATATAATTCCTGCCGGCAGCGAAGTAAGCATGTAGCTAATATTAAACAAAACAAGCATCATTGTTATCTGTATCAGTGGAGCTTCCAGATTTTGCGCTCTTAAAATCACAAAGAAATCGCTGGAATTACCCAAAGTAAAAATGGCTATAACAGCGAGAAATAGTATAAAACGTTTATCAAAACCTACTGTCAGTTTATTAAGTGGTAACTTAATATCGTGATTACCTGCCGCTAGGTCTATTCTTTTTTTATCACGTACAAATATTATTAAAACAATTACGGCGATCACTGCTGGCACTGTACCTACCAGCACTATCCATTTGTATGTATCCTGCCCAAGTTGTAAATCACCACCTTGAACAAGATAAATTATAATAGCGGCAATCACTAATCCAAGAACGGCTCCACAGGTATCCATTGCCCGGTGTAAACCGAATCCCTTACCTCTCTCAGCAGATGAAGCAGAATCAGCAATCAAAGCATCACGTGATGAGGAACGTATCCCTTTCCCTACCCTATCACCAAACCTGACAGCTAATACTGCACCCCAACTCGTAGCCAGATACATAAAAGGTTTTATTATCGTAGAGACACTGTAGCCTAACACTGTCAGCGGTTTACGTTTCCCCACTTTATCACTAAACCAGCCGCTGAATATTCTGCAGGCAGCATCAATGCTTTCGGATAATCCGCCAACAAAACCAATGACAACAAAAGTTGACTTCAGTACATTAGACAAAAAGAGAGGAACAAGAGTAAAAATCATTTCACTTGAGATATCAGTTAGCAGGCTGACTATACCCAAGAAAAACACATTAGGATTAAAGCCCCAGATTTTCTTATTATCATATCTTTGCATAATATTTTCAGCAGTATATCATATTTTGCGTTATCTGTAATGGCATTTGGAGTGTTTAGTAACGATTACAAGTGAATATGATGACGAGAGTGCTTGACACTTAAATTAGCAACAGATACAATATTACTATCCATTATGCCGAGGTAGCTCAGTTGGTAGAGCAGCGGACTGAAAATCCGCGTGTCCCCAGTTCGATTCTGGGCCTCGGCACTTTAATTATAAAACATGAGATAAATAACACCGCTCTAGTTCACTATAACCTGAGCGGTGTTATATTTTTTCCAGCAGATACGGAAAATATAAATCTTTCAGAAGCGATGATAAGGTTCCTTTATGATAATGCAGTGTGTAAAAATACTAAATTTTATATTACCTGCAATATCTAGTTTCCGTACAAAAACTAATCTTGGTATAGATACTGTTTCATTTTCATTCACTATTATTCTATACCTAATTCTATTGCCGCTTGCCGAGGAAATTCAGGGTTAGTGAGCATAATACGACCAAAAGCAACCATATCTACTTTTTCATCACGAACTATGCTATCAGCATAGTTCGCTTCGGTAATATTGCCTACTCCAATGACAGGCACCTTCACAACTTTCTTGATATTTTCTGCCAGAGGGATAAAATAGCCCTGTTTCGAAAAATGGTCTCGACCAGTACCACCTATTCCGCCAGAAACATCAATAACATTAACACCGGATCGTTCCAAACGTTGTGCTGCTAATTGAGCTTCCTTAAGAGAAAGGCCTCCTTCAATCAGGTCATCAGCTCCAAGACGATAAAATAGAGGCATATCTTGTTTTAACCTTTTTTTTACAGCAACGACAACTTCCAGAGGCAATAATAATCTTCCTTCTATACTACTGCCATATATATCTCTACGCTGATTGGTAAACGGCGATAGAAACTGGCTAAGAAGATAGCCATGTGCGCCGTGGATTTCTACGGAGTCGAAACCTGCTGCTATTGCTCGGTCTGTTGCCTTAACGAAGTCTTGAACTAATGCTTCAACTTCAGCGATGGTTAACGGTCTGGGGATTTCGTGCCAGTTTGGCGGAATAATATTCCACGGTCCGGCTGGCTGTACTCCGGTAATTTTACTGGGGGCCTGAGCCCCACAATGGTTAATCTGGACAATTACCTTGGCACCCTCAGAGTGGATAGTGTTTACCAGTCGCTTTAGCCCAGTAATCAGTTTATCATCATATATACCCAGTTGCCCGGCAGAACCTTTACCTTCTTTCGAAATGTAACAATGCTCGATTATTATCAGCCCAATACCACTACTGGCGCGAGTTACATAGTGTTCAATGTGCTGATCAGTAACCTCGCCATCTTCGGTAGCCTTTCTGGTATTCATTGGCGGCATGACCAAACGATTCTTAAGCAAGAGACCATTTATTTTTATTGGGTCGAAAAGTCTTGGCATTAAATTATGCTCCTCTAAAGTTTTTATGTATTCAGCAATATCTGCTTTAATCAATATTAATATAATAGTTAATATAATAAACTAAATGAAAATAAATTCAAAGCAAATAGATATCAATCTGAAATCTGTTTAAACAATAAGTTTGAGGAGGATAATTACAGTTAACTAGCTCAAATATGGGTTTTTATTATTGAAGAAAGAAAATTTCCAATCACCATGTTGGATATAGTATATGTAGACGCGAAGAAGACAAAATCAGTATTAGCCACAAATCAAAAGCTACACTTTAGCCCAAACACCTAGGTGGCAGTGACCTGTGCGAGGGCAAAGACTCATATAAACGGTTCATCCATGTTTCTGGCGGGGTTCAATTAGAGTCAAACTATTCCTGAAGTAATGTTATGTTTTATTTAATCTAAGTTATTGACTGAGAAATCTGTTAAATTAGCTTCTGTAGCTCCCTCTCCACCATTATCTTTTTCCGCCGGAGATATAGTTTCAGATTTTATAAATTTGTGCGTACCTAAATACGTTCTGATAGCTTTTTGTAACACGAAGATACCTTTACCGTGAATGATTCTTATTCGACGAACATTGTCCCGATAGCACTCTCTTAAGAATGTTTCAGTGATTGGTATGGCTTCATCAACGGTATTACCATGTAAGTCAATTACTCTGAGTGAGATCGGAGAAGGTGGTTCTAACTTGGCTATAGCTGTTTTAGCTGTTTCAATAGCCTTATTGGTTTTTTCGCGTATTTCATGTGACAAGGTACCAATAATTAGGTCTTTGTTTCTTTTAGCGTGTGTACGTATTTTAACGTCAAGATATAGTTTATAGGCGTCTATGAAAGGAAGTTTCTCATTTATGCCAGTAGACACGTATTGACTATAGTATTTTTGAGCCCTGGACTTCCAATCTTTTTCGTTCCAAGTAGCTTCTAATATACCATCAAGGTAAACTCTTAAATCATTTTCTACTGCCTCTTGGATAACTGGAGTGCTTTCTTTTATCCAAGCTTCTATCTTGTTTTTTCGTTTATCTGGGTCAGGTTCAAAGAAGGCGGTGTAAAAACTATCACTAAGCGATTCGAATACTGTAGACATATTTACCTCCATAAAGTGCATTTATTGGTATTAATGATTATATCTCCTATGGAAAAAGATAATAACAAAGTCGATCTCTAACTGAAACAACATAGGGAATTACTTAATATATTACCAAAGCTATATGATATATTTCTATAGTTTCATCTTTCCTATACTAACTTTTTCTTTGCATCATCGTCAGCATATACCGCCAAAATCTCACCAAAGTAGATTTTGTGGAAATCTCCCTGACGATAGGCACTATTATGGATTTCATCTGCCAATTCCTCTGGAATTACATCATTCTTGTGTACAACTCTGCATTCGTAGTGAATGGCGCACTCCTCAATGATAGGAGATTTTACTTTTCTGCCAGGGGTTGCGGTAAATCCCTTCGTTTTAAATTTATCCTGGTCTCGTCCTGAAACAGTGCCAAAGTATAGCACCTTTTCCGCAAGTTCAGGTGTCGGGACATTCACGGTAAAGTCGCCAATGGTTTCAATTAAACCATAAGTGTATCTTGACGGGCGAACCAGTACAGTGAAGACTGGCTTACCCCATATAATCCCGATTGTACCCCAGCCAATAGTCATCGCGTTCGGGTTTCCCTGGACATCTACTGATGCGAGCAATAAACCTCCATGTCCAAGTATTTTGTTGGTTTCTTTCAAATAATCTGTGTAACTTACCTCAATTTTGGCCACTTGTTACTCCTTTTCTTTAATATAGAGTTGTATTATTACTGAAACCCAAATACAGTTTATTGTGTAACCGACCAAGCAATGCAATATCAACGTTAAGATTGATAGTTAAGGGATGATTAGCAATCACAATTTTAATTTGGAAAGAGAATCTTGAAAATCAGGTATTGGCACTTGAAAATTACTTTTAGTGCAGTAGTGGCTAATAGCTTTAATGACCTTAGTAAACTAATAAGCTCCGCCATCATAAGGAAGGTAATCCCTTGTTACCGACATTTTAGCTTATGCTGCCCGCTAAGGAGATAGCTCCGTCAAATCATTTAAGTTTGACGGAGCTATAAAGTTTTATTCTTTAAATATCTTTTTTCTTAAATCTTAAAGAATATAGTTTAGACCATATCCTTGACGGTAGCAACAATATCCTCAACATTAGGTATAAGTTGGAGTTCCAGTTCACGACTACGAGGAAGTGCTACATTTTTGGCTGCTATTCTTCGCATTGGGTTCTTCAATTTTTGCCAAACATCAGGAGCTTCTTCGGCGACCCGGAAGGCAATCTCACCAGCTGCGCCTCCCCGTTTCATTGCATCGTGAGCAATGAGCAAACGGCCGGTTTTCTCTACCGATTTTACTATGCTCTTTATGTCCAGGGGTACTAATGTTCGAGGGTCAACTACCTCTACGCTTATACCTTGCTTACCCAATTCCTCAGCAGCAGCTAAAACCTTAGGCATAATTGACGCCCACGCTACTATAGTAATATCACTGCCTTCCCTCTTGATATCGGCTTGTCCAAAAGGAATGAGGTATTCTTCGGCAGGTATTTCTTGTTTCACAGTGAAACCGAAAGAACCAGTTGTCATAAATACTACCGGACCATCATCCCTAATAGCCGTTTTTAATAATCCTTTAGCATCATATGGATTTGATGGTACAGCTACTTTCAGTCCGGGACTATGCATAACATACGCTTCTGTAGAAGCAGTGTGGTGACCTCCAAAGCCAGCACCTACTCCTATCCTACAGAATATTACCAGGGGCATCGGGCCAGTATAGCCAAATTCCTCCCTTAGGCCACCTACTTCAAAAAGCATTCCTTCAGCAGCACACATCATGAAACCAGCCGTGCCCATATTGACTATTGGTCTGCTGCCAGTCAAAGCTGCTCCCATGCCTGATCCTAGAACAGCCTGCTCGACTATGGGAGTACCCTTAACCCTCTCTCCAAACTTCTCTAAACCAGCAGCTTCCCCCCATGTAGCTCCAGAAGCACTAACTCCTACTCCCCACATGAGTACGCTCTCGTCTCTCTCCATCTCCTCATATATTGCAGCCCCGATGGCTT
>JAQTVP010000253.1 GCA_028707015.1 Dehalococcoidales bacterium
TTTCATCATTCGTAACTAATCCAGCTTGCCGCTAACCAATCGTTCTAAGAAGGCAAAATCCTTCATGGCATATCTGAGCGCCGCATTTACAATGTCTGATTTACTCACCTTCAGGCGCTTTTCCATTCTCAGCCTGAATTTAGCTACCTCTAAATCCTCCAATAACTGTGGTGGAAAATAAAAAGTAAACTTAACAGGCTCAGATTCACTCACTGGTGCGAATTTTATTGGTAACGACTCGTTTGAAGATTGGCTTACCTTGGGTACTTTTTCTTCCTCCTTGCTCTTGGTACCGAATAAAATGTCCGTACCAGGCAAAGCGGTTGTTTTATCCTTGGACACTGTCCACCTCCTTTGCTACTGAACGATACCAATCCGCCGCTTCAGATGACTTAGCATGAGTTAATACCGATTCACCTGCCACTGTGGCGTAATCAAATCGCACAGTTTCTTTAATTATTGTTTTAAATACTTTATCGCCAAAAGCTTCTCTCGCCCTCTCTAGTACTTGGTTAGAATGGATTGTTCTACTGTTATACATTGTCAGCAACACCCCCGTTAACTCAATATCGGGGTTAATCCCACTCGCTTTTACCCTCTCTAAGGTATCCATCAACTGCTTCATGCCCCGCATAGCCCAATAAGCGCACTGTAATGGCACAATTAGGCCGTCAGAAGCCGCAAGCGCATTCAGAGTCAAAAAACCAAGGCTAGGTGGGCAATCAATCATAATATAGTCAAATCGCTTCTTGTGAGGCGATATAAGCTCTTTTAAGGTTTGCTCACGAGTTTCTGTCTGAAATAGCTGTAATTCCGCAGCTGACAAATCGATCGACGATGGTGCAACAAGTAGCCCGGGAATAGCAGTTTTTTGCAATATCTTGTGCAAGTGAACATTCTCATCTAAAAGTGCACTATACATATTCTTATTACCAATATTGTCTACATCAATTCCCAACCCGATAGTCATATTCGACTGTGGGTCTAAATCAATCAATAAAACCTGCTTACCTCTTTCAGCCAACGCCACCCCAAGGTTAATTGTTGTTGTTGTTTTGCCGACTCCACCTTTTTGGTTGGCAATCGATATAATTTTTGTCTTACGATCTTGTCCCTTCAGCATGTCAAAAGACCTCAGCATACCATCTCCCTTGCATCATTTATTACTTACTTTCCACCCTACAATATATTATGTATATATTTTTACATTCTTTTGTTTATACTGTCAATAGTGCTTCCCGTTTAATGTGTTTACATTTTTAATTTTCTAGATGCTTGTATTATTACATTCTGATTTATTTACTTTTATCCGTTTATATTTCTTTGCTGTTTACTTGTATTTTATTATACTACTCAATTAAATGTAATAATACAAGTATTTTTGTTTATCTGTCTATAGTTATTACAATTATACCAATATGTCATTTTTAGTAAACGATAATGAATTATTTTACGGCCAACATAGTCTTACCTGAAAATCCCCCACAATCGTCTGTATTTGTATTTTAAAACTCGAAACCTCCTTTATTACCAAAAGACGCGCATTTTCTGCGCGCCCTTTGTCCCCTCGTATAGTTCTAAAGTTTTTAATTTGAGTTTCTACATTCCCATTCCCATGCCTCCGCCCATGCCGCCCATAGCATTCATGTTTGGTTCATGGTCTTTCTTTTCAGGTAAGTCGGTTACAACTGCTTCAGTTGTTAATACTAATGCCGCCACCGATGTCGCATTCTGCAACGCGGTACGTGTTACTTTCAGTGGATCAATTATACCTGTTTTTACCATATCAACATATTCACCCTTAGCTGCATTATAACCCCAACCCTTACCTTTCTTGCGTACCTGTTCAATTATAACTGAACCTTCTTGGCCAGCATTCTCCACAATCTGACGTAATGGCGCTTCTAAGGCTTTCTTCAGAATGTCATACCCAATCATTTCCTCTTTATCAAGCTTAGGCTCCTTAGTTGATCCAGCCAGTGTCTCTAAAGCATCTACATACGCTACACCGCCACCAGCAACAATTCCCTCTTCGACGGCTGCTTTTGTCGCGTTGATTGCATCTTCAATTCGCAATTTCTTCTCTTTCATTTCTACTTCAGAAGCCGCCCCCACCTTGATTACACCTACTCCTCCTGATAATTTTGCCATTCTTTCTTGTAATTTCTCTTTGTCAAAATCAGAACTCGTCTTTTTGATTTGTAATTTAATCTGTTCAATTCTTTTCTTAATTGCTCCGACAGCGCCTTTGCCTTCTATGATTGTCGTTTTTTCTTTATTAGCTGATATCTTGCGCGCCTGTCCAAGCATCTCGATTGTCGCACTTTCCAGCTTCGATCCTGTATCTTCTGAGATCACCTGACCACCCGTAAGCACCGCGATATCCTGCAGCATCTCTTTTCTGCGATCTCCATAACCTGGTGCTTTTACTGCTAATACATTCAAGACACCACGCAATTTATTTACTACCAAGGTAGCCAAGGCTTCGCCTTCAATATCCTCGGCAATAATTACCAAATCTTTTTTACCCGACTGGGCCATGCTTTCCAGTAAGGGCAGAATCTCTTGGATCGAAGAAATTTTCTT
>JAQTVP010000047.1 GCA_028707015.1 Dehalococcoidales bacterium
TAATTCTTCTTGGATTCATCATAGCGTACCTGCACCAGTACTTCACCTTCCCATCCTCCTTCTTCCAGTCCCTCAATATGAGCACTTTCCACACCTTTTCCATAGTCATTATCCATTACTATGGAAGCAAATCTGGTATAACCCTCATCCATAATAAAATTAGCTAACACCCGCCCCTGGGCATCATCCATAAGACAGGAACGGAAAAACCATTCTGTTCCATCTATATCGGAGAGCAGAGGATTCGTAGCTGACATCGTTATCGCCGGAATCTGATGGTCTTTCAAATAAGGAATTGCCAGTTTGGAAGAGCCGGTAATCATTGGACCAACAATTACCTGTACACCATCTACTTCAACCAGCTTTTTAACCCTGTCTAACCCCGTTGCGGGATCTGTTTTGCCATCTTCCTCCACTAATTCTATATTCTTACCTAATATTCCGCCTGCCGCATTAATATCATCAACTGCTAACCTCGCACCATCAAGCATCCGGGTTCCCATGGCTCCCAAGTCTCCACTAAGATCCATTACCACACCTATCTTGATTGTGTCAGCACCTGAACTACAGGCAGCTGTCGTTAAGAGAAGTGATACAATAATAATACCTAGTAAAAGTCTTCTTATCATGTTCCCTCCTTTCTATAAATACCGTCTTTATCAATTTTAACCTGTTTATCTAAGCATCACCTCCCAAATTATTTTAACATTGTAAAGCATACAAATTAATATAATATTTAATCGCTTATGGGATCGTGACTGTCCAAACCTAAATAACGCTGCCGGGCATTATCTCCATCAAACAGAGAGCTGGCATCCCCTTCCAGAACACAAGTACCATTGGCCAGCGCATAACCCCGATTTGAGATACTTAGTACTTTTTGAACATTTTGTTCTACTATCACTATAGCAATCCCACTCTGTCTAATGTTCTCCATTTTAGAAAGCATAACCGTAGCCGGCTTAGGAGAAAGCGAAGCCAATGGTTCATCAAGGAACAAAAGTTTAGGTTGTGCCATCAACGCTCTGGCTACAGCCAGCATCTGCCTTTCACCACCACTCAGGTTTCCCGCCAGACCTTTCTTTCTCACCTCAAGCTCAGGAAACATATCATACATCTCAGCTATTCTCGCTTTAATAGAAGCTTTACCCCGCTGATGATAGGCTCCCATATCCAGATTCTCAGCAATGGTTAAATTAGAAAAAACATTGTCTATCTGAGGGACATATCCTATCCCCAGGCTTACAGCACGGTCAGATGCAATACCACTAATATTTTTACCCTGATAAAAAATTTTACCATCAAATAATTTAGCAAAACCCAGAAAGCTCTTAATCAAGGTTGATTTACCACTTCCATTAGGCCCAATGATAGCTACAATCTCGCCCTCCGAAACCTGCATAGAAACACCTTGAACAATAATGGCTTCCCCATACCCGGCATTAATATTTTCAGCAACGAGAATTGGATCCATTATTCATCTCCCAAATATATTGAGTAGAAAAGAGGATTATCAGTTATGGTTTTCGGTTCTCCAGCAAGTACCAGTTTACCTTTATCCATTACATAAACCCAGGAAGCAAATTCAAACAATAGCTCTAATCGATGTTCCACAATAAAAAAGGCGATGCCATTTTTAGATAAATCTCTTAATTTTTCAAATATTCTCTTTCCCAGAACAGGATTTATACCTGCTGCCGGCTCATCCAAAAGCAGGAGCTTGGGCTTGGCCATTAGTCCCCTGCCCAGCTCCAAAAGCTTTCTTTGTCCGCCAGAAAGCTCCTTGGCCGGAGTAAAAGATAACTCATCTAATCCAACAATATCCAGAATGTCCAGAGCCTCACTAATCAATCCCTTTTCCTGTTCCTGCCACCTTCGTCTCAAGAAAAGACCATTAAATAATTTATCACCCTGCTGTCTGCGTGCTGCCACTAACATGTTATCCAGCACAGTCATACTATAAAAAAGCCGAGGGACCTGAAAAGCATTTGCCAGACCCAAATCATACATTTGATGGGGAGCAAGATTAGTGACACATTTATCTTCAAAATAGATATCTCCATGATCCGGTTTATGCAGACCAAGGATAGTATTAAACAAAGTGCTCTTACCACTGCCATTAGGCCCTACCAAACCCCAGATTCCGCCATGGTCAACGTTTAGGTTAACTTCATTGACAGCGTAAACACCACCAAAATGCTTGCTAATTTCTTCTATTCTTAATAGTGTGTCTTCCATTGTAAATTAACCTCTGCACCTTTGTCCTCACTGTACTTTCTTTTAACAAACCCTGGGGTCTATAAAGCAGTATTAAGATAATTAATGTTCCAAATAGAATATATTGCAAGTTACTTGGGTCAATGGGTATAGATATATAATCCTTAAGTATATTTGTACCTCTATCAAAAATCTCTACCAGCCCGGCACCTAATAGAACTCCCCAGCTATTACCCGGACCACCAAGAAGTACCATTATCCACACAGTAAAAGTAATCATCGGCATAAACATATTAGGAAGGACACAGTGGAGATATTGAACATAAAGTCCACCAGCTATACCAGTCATTGCTGAACCCAGCATAAGTACTTGAGCTTTATATTTAGATACGTTCTTACCTAATGCTTCGGCAGCTACCTCATCTTCTCTTATCGCCCGTATTGCCCTGCCATAAGGAGCATTAGCTAAATAATGAATAACGAGGAAACAGATAGCTAAACAAAAATAAACTAGAGCTATATTTATGAAGGCATCTGTACGGTGAGAAACGCCAGCCACAGAAATAGCAGGAGCAACCGTTAGCCCCCAATCGCCTCCGGCCAACCAGTCCTCAGATTTAACAAATAACCTTAATATTTCACCAAATGCCAGTACAGCTATAGAAAGGTAATCAGCCCTTAATCTCAAAGCAGGCAAGGAAATCAGCAAACCAAAAGCAGCTGCAATTACGGCGCCAGCCATAAGACAGAAGAAAAAGGGAACACCTATATTGGATAAAAGAGCATAAGTATAAGCACCGATAAGAAAGAAAGCTACTTTACCAAAATTAGCCAACCCGGTAAAGCCAAACTCTAAGTTTAAACTTATAGCAACAATACTAAAGATGCCTATAAAAACAACAAGATCTAGAACATAAAGCAAAGGATCCAAATCAAAATCTCCTAAATAGCATAGCTAATCCTTCTGGTTTAACAATTAAGGTTATTATAAGGATTAAAAAAGCTATACCTATACGATACGTTGTAGAAAGCCCCAAGGCAATAAGTCCCACTACACCAACATTTTCAGCTAACCCGATAATAAAAGCAGCAGCTATTGCGCCATAGAAGTTACCAATACCACCCAATATGGCAACAGCAAATATTGGTAAAATAATATCCCAACCTGTCATGGGCCAAATCTGGGTATCTGCCCCACGGAAGATTCCCGCAATCGCTGCCAGACCAGTTCCGATAAACCAGGTTATTAAAATCACCCGATTAACATTAATCCCTGAGGCTAAAGCAAGCTCAGGATTACTAGCACTTGCCCTGATTGCCTTTCCTATTCTGGTTTTCATTAGAAGGAAGTGAATAGCAAAAGATAGGGATATTGCAGTAACGATAAGCCACAACCAGAGGCTACTAATTCTCATGGAACCAACGTCAAAACTAGTCCAAGCAGCAGAAAAATATACTGGCTTCCAGGTCCAAATAGCACCAATGGAATGTCTGAGGATAAAGCCTAAAGCTATGGAAGCTACCATAAGATGAATTATGCTGCTCCCCCTCTTAGCCAGGGGCTGAAAAATACCACGGTAACATAAAACACCTACAGTGCCACTAACCAAAAAAGCAATTAGTAAAGCTAACGGCCACCCTAAACCTAACTGCTCAGCCACCAGATAACCAATAAAAGCACCTAAAGTAATAAATTCAGCGTGAGCAAAATTGGGAAATTTAGACAAACCATAAGTAAGAGTAAGACCTACAGCCCCAATTAGATATAGACTACCCGTAATAGCTGAATTAAAAAGAACTTGTGGCCAGTTAATCATCATAATCTACTCGTATCTAAACAGCTTCAAATACACTTCAGGCTATAATAAACACAAAGTACTACTCCGGTAGCTGCCTTAGTATAACTGATATTATCAACTTAATCAAATTAATATTATGCAAACAAACACATCTTTATCACGATAAATTTACATATATTTTATTTTCGGCAAATACTAGTAATTTAATTATGGTATTATTATTTAGATGTCTTATTTCCCCAACCATAAAAAATATCATTATTGACAACTATTAACTTATACCATAGAATTTACCGATTTAAAATCAGTAATTAATTATCTTAGTTACGAAACAAACTTGAGGACGACAAAGGAGAATATATGATTGAGCGGGTTCATGAACATATTATTGAAGAACTTCAACAGAATACACGCACGGATATAATTTTTATCGTTACTGCGATTCTTCTTAACCTGATTATTCTCGCTGTGAATTCTATTATCGCCGCTGATAATCACAGCGTTACTACAACCATCGTGATGATTTTATTTGTTTGCCTGTTAATCGTGATTAATCTCATCGTAATCTTCGGCTTACTAAAGGGACGGCAAACAAGAGTAAAATTAATAAATGGACTATTGAAGATGTATAGAGATCAGAATGTAGAAGGATATTATGATGTAACTCTATTAAGTAATTATAATACTAGATATAATCTTTTCATTCTCGCTGTTGTTTTTCTAGGGATTATAGCTATTATTGTGCCATTTATTACCAGATAGCATATTATTAAATATTAAACAGCATAAATAAATTATTACCTCATAATAATATCTAATATTCATTTGTTACGTTATTGATATATGTAGTGTATTTAAAACAGAGTGAGAGGTAGCTAATATGAAGAAGATATTCTACTATATATTAATGCTGACAATAACACTGAGTTTTATCAGCTGCAATAGTCCATTTACCGGTGAGGTATTACAATCAGATAAGCAGAGAATTACTTCACCAAATGTAAATGAGGCTGATCTGGCAGTTCTGGTTAATGGAAACATTACCTTTGCCTTCGACCTGTACCAGTCACTTAAAGAAACAGATGACAACATTTTCTATTCTCCTTTCAGTATCTCGCTGGCACTCGCCATGACCTACGCTGGTGCCCGTAGTGATACCGAACAACAGATGACCGATACCCTCAGCTTTATTCTCTCTCAGCAGCACTTGCACCCGGCATTTAACAGTCTGGAAACCACGCTGAACAGCCGTGGAGAAGGTGCTAAAGGTAAAAATGGTGAAGGTTTCCGGTTAAACATTGTTAATGCTATCTGGGGACAAAAAGATTATACTTTTTTGCCTGAATTCCTTGACCTCCTTGCGGAAAACTATGGCGCCGGGCTAAGAATGCTGGATTTTACTACTGCACCGGAAGAATCCCGTGTTACCATCAATAATTGGATAAGTGACCAAACAGAAGATCGCATTACAGACCTGATTCCACAAGGACTGATTAACACGGCAACTCGTCTGGTTCTGACTAATGCTATCTACTTTAATGCAGCATGGCTGTATCCTTTTTCAAAGGATATAACAAAAGATGCTCCTTTCTATTTACTCAATAAAGATAAGGTAATAGTACCAATGATGAAGCAAACCAAATCATTCAAATACATTACCGGGGATACGTATCAGGCAGTTGAATTACCTTATGATGGCAACGAACTCTCAATGATAATTTTGCTTCCTGATACTGACCAGTTCAATTCTTTTGAAAGCTCATTAAGTCTAACACAGGTAAACGGAATCATTGAGAAGTTAGAGCAAAGACAAGTAAATATAACCATGCCAAAGTTTGAATTTAAATCTAGTTTCAGCCTGAAAAAAGCCCTTTCATTGATGGGAATGCCGGTTGCTTTTTCTGGAAACGCAGATTTTTCAGGCATGACCGGCAACCGTGACCTGTTTATCGCAGATGTTATACACAAAACTTTTGTATCTGTAGATGAAGCTGGCACAGAAGCAGCAGCGGCAACTGCAGTAGTGATGGAATTAACCGCAGCACCAGATATGCCGGTTAAACTCACCCTTGATCATCCCTTCATCTTTTTTATCCGTGATATTGAAACTGGTACAATACTGTTCACCGGACGCATCACAAATCCAAGCATATAATATCTCTAGCAATAAATTATATTATCCCTGTTAAAAAATGCTTTGCTTTCAGATTTTTCTAATTTTGGTTAGGAACTAAATATTGTTATCAGGCTATAATTATCCTTATGGATAATAGACATATAAATATATATTATAGATGATTAAACAATATATATTATATTAAAAAGAACATCCCGAAAAATATAAAAAATTAGGAGGAGAATCATGATACATGAGTTGCCCAAATTACCATATGCGGAAAATGCTTTGGCGCCGCACATTTCCGCAGAGACCATTGAGTATCACTATGACAAACACCACAAAGCATATGTGGATAATTTAAACCGGCTCATATCAGGCACCGAATTTGAGAGCATGTCATTGGAAGAAATTGTAATGAAGGCATCCGGAGGTATCTTTAACAATGCTGCCCAGATATGGAATCATACATTTTACTGGAATTGTCTGTCACCAAATGGAGGCGGCGATCCCTCTGGCGAACTAGCAAAGGCTATTACAGATAATTTTGGCTCAATCGCCAAGTACAAAGAACAATTCAATAACGCGGCAGCGACATTATTCGGCTCTGGATGGGCCTGGCTTATTAAAAATTCCAATGGCAACCTTTCAATAGAAGTCACCAGAAATGCTGATAATCCGTTAATCAAAGAGAAACAAGCTTTACTTACCTGCGATGTATGGGAACACGCCTATTATATTGATTATAGAAATGTCCGGACTAAATACCTCGAAGCATTCTGGAAACTGATAAACTGGCAATTTGTTGCCACCAACTTAAAATAGAACAACAATTACGAAAAATATGAGCTAACCTCAGGCAGATATTAAAGGATAGGATTATGCTTAATTTTGCACCAACTCTAGAACTGCCAGAGTATCTGTGGCAAGTTCAAACAATACTGCTTAGTTTAGCTTGTTATATTTATGGCTCTATCCCGTTCCCTTACTTATTCACATACATATTTAAGAGAGAAAAATTAACAGATAAAGGCACGGGGAATATAGGAATTGCCAATACTTTTGGCACCGCTGGTTTAAAAATTGGCTTCTTGGCAGTAACCGGAGAAGCAACCAAGGCCATACTACCTATTATACTTTCTCGATATTATTATGATGGTACCCTGTTAATTTCCCTAATTTTTATTTCCTTTAGTATCTTAGGCACCAGTTATTCAATATTTCTCAAGGGTAAAGGCAGTCAGGGAACCACTATCTTACTCTGGGCATTACTAATACTATCTCCATACGCTTTTCTTTTATTCATTACCGTTTTTGCGGTTACTTTCATAGTTTTCAGAAAGCGCTATCTGACTACATATATCAGTTATGCGTTATTACCAGTTGAGCTTTTCGCTGTAGGTGGCAACATCTATTTTGTAGTATTCGGCATAATTACTGCTATATTTTATTGTTTAAGATATAAACCCCAAAAAAGTGACTATAGTTTTTACATTAAAAATATGCGTCTCTTAAGATTCGTTGAACAGAAGCTCAAAAAGCATCCGCCGCTAATAATAAATATTACGGAAGCAAAGAATATCTCAAAGGTAGGAGAAAAGGCTAAAAACCTATGGTATCTGAAAAAAATAGGGGCGCAAATACCAAAAACCTATGTGTGTACTTTTCACGCATACGATGAATATAAAAATGATAACCTCGACATTATTAATACTTTAAAAGAAAACCTTAATAAAGTGATTGGAGCCGGAAAAAGTTACAGTATCCGATCTTCTGCCAATATTGAGGATAATAAAATCCATTCCTTTGCTGGCCAATTTGACAGCTATTTAAATGTTAGTTCTATAGATGAAATCATAAAAACTATTTTCATGATCTGGGAATCAGTTAATGGAGACCGCGTAAAGGCCTACCTTAAACATATCAATATTATATCTCATGAACTTAAAATGGCAGTTATTATTCAGGAAATGATAAAGCCAAATTACTCTGGGGTTATCTTTACCAAGAATCCAATTACCGGCTTAAGTGAAATTATAGTTGAACTGGTTACAGGTTCCGGCGAATCTTTATTACAGGATGGCAATACTCCACAGAGATGGATATATAAATGGGGTACATTAATTGAAAAGCCAAAGGACAGCACGCTAGATTCTATTTTTATTAAACAGTTAATTCTACAGGCAAGAAAAATAGAGAAAAAATACGGAGCGCCAGTTGACCTTGAGTGGGTATCAAACGGAAATAATGTATATTGGATGCAACTGAGAAAGATAACGACACTTAGGGGAGTAGATATTTACTCTAACAGAATATCAAAAGGATTCATGCCGGGAATTATTAAACCACTTATCTGGTCAGTAAATATTCCGGTAGTGAACACCTCATGGAAGCGATTATTTATTGAGTTAATCGGGAATAAGGCTCAACAAATTGATATAAACGAATTAGCCAAGAGCTTTTACTATAGAGCATATTTTAACATGGGTATTATCGGTGATATATTTGAACTAATTGGTATGCCCCGTGAATTAATTGAGCTATTGCTTGGCTATGAAGTTTCCGGTGATGAAAAACCAAAATTTCGGCCTGGATTTAAAACAATCAGATATATCCCCAGAATGCTCTTGTTTGCCCTGCAGAAAAGTATGTTTTCAAAAAAAATAGAGTCGCTACTTACAAAAAGAGACCTTGAATACAATTATTATAAATATGCCGCTTTAGATAAGATGAATGATATAGAAACCATTAAAGCCATCGAGCATTTATTCAAATTGAATACAGATACATCCTATTACGTTATTGTATCGCAATTGTTAATGGGTTTTTACAATACAGTGCTCACCCGATTTCTTGCCAGAAAAGGAATATCACTGAATTTTGAAAATTTACCTTCTATTCACAATATTCAGCACGACATTAACCCCGGCTACCTGATAGAAAAACTGCATAACCTTTACATGACTTTTCCGGAAGAAATAAAAAAACAGATAGCCAACACAGGAAATAATTCTTTATTGATAGCTCCAAATTTGCTCGATTTCAAAAAACAAGTTGAAGACCTATTGAATAAATTTGGCTATCTGAGTGATAGTGGCAATGATTTTTCTAAACCACAGTGGAAAGAAAATCCCGGAATTATTATTGATACGATTATTAATTATAAAAATATCCAGAATAACAATAATCGCCATAAATCAGCAGAATTTCCAGATATTCATCAGGATTTATTAATTTCATACTTTTATAATAAAGCTGCCCGTTACCGGGCATACCGTGAAAAAGTAAACTCTTTATATGAGTACGGTTATAGCCTTTTCCGTCCTTATTTTTTACATTTGGCAGATATCTTTTATAAAAAGAGTTATATATCAAATACAGACGATATATTTTATCTTACTTTTAGTGAAATAACGGATATAGTAAATTTGAAGACAATGCCCAAGTCATACAAGGCAAATATTGGACAGAAAAAAATGCAGATACTTAAATGGCAAAACGTTAAATTACCGGAAATCATTATTGGAGACGACATTCCTTTTCCTCTGCAAACTAAACAAATATCAAAGACATTAAAGGGTGTAGCCGCTTCAAAAGGATACTGCAAGGGAAGAATTAGACTGGTTAGCGGACTAAATGATTTCCCCAAGGTTCAGGATAAAGACATACTGGTTATACCACATTCAGATATTAGCTGGACTCCAATATACTCCAAAGCTAAGGCCGTAATTTCTGAATCGGGAGGAATGCTTTCACATTGTGCAATTATAGCTAGGGAATATAATATTCCAGCTGTAGTATCTCTACCAAATGCTATGCAACTTATTGACGGTACACT
>JAQTVP010000254.1 GCA_028707015.1 Dehalococcoidales bacterium
GGGTTGGGTCTATTTGGTGACCGGGTAGCGAAAAGTCCTACCAAAGGTATTTCCTTTATACCCATAGGGTGTAATTTATTTTGTAATGGTTTATCAACGGCACAATGCATCCAGTAAAGAACTATAATGTGAGAAAAATCATCCAGATTATCCAGAGCATCAGTAAGCCTGCTATCAATAATAATATCAGAGCTGATATCTGTACAGTCTTGCCTTGTTGGCTGTTTAACCTCACTTCGTACAATACCGATAGTCTTTAATTTGATTCCCGCTAATTTATCCATCATATTGATACCTGCAGTTCAGCACCATAAAAACGCATTTATATAAGAATATTTCTTAAGAAAAAATGGGGGTTTGATTTCAGAATAATGGGAAAAAATGAAGTTAATGATTTTTAAATTTAATCAGAGCCAGCTTAACACTACGAATTAGATTCTAACTTCTCCGAGCCATAAGCATAACCTCGCTCAAAAGCATCCATATTTAAATCTTCGGTACCCTTTGGTACCGAAGCCAGAATTGAATCCTTCATCGCACCTACGGATACCATTTTAGTGACAGCAGTGAAAAATCCCAGCATTACAATATTAGCTACTGCTGCTCTGCCTAACTCTTCGGCTATCTGTCTAGCCGGTATAGCAAGCAATGTTTTATCCTGCATCCCCTTGGGTTTAACCAGGTCTTTATCAATAAGTACCAAGGCATTATTATGGCATTCAAGATAGTATTTATCAAAAGCTTGCTGAGACATTACAACCAAGACTGAAGGATTATCAATATAAGGATACAGCACACGCTCATCAGATATAATAATATCAGCCCGGCAGGCCCCCCCACGAGCTTCAGGCCCATAATCCTGAACAAAAGTCGCATTTTTATTATCAAAAATAGATGCTCCCTGAGCAGTAATGCGTCCAGCAAGAATTATACCCTGCCCACCATGGCCACATAACCTTATTTCATATCTATTCGCCACTATATACTCCCTCCAAATTAGGAAGATAGGGACGATAGATATCAACAAACTTACCGACAACTATCTGTGCATTAAAGTCAATACCAGCATACTTCGTAGTAGTACCATGTTTCGTTACACTGCTATCTCGATAATACTGCATTTGCTTCAGTCCAGTCGTCTGGCTATTCATACGACCATAATAAGTCGGGCAAGGGCTAATTAACTCAACCAAACTGAAACCTTTTTTTAATGTAGCTTCGGTAATAGCTCTCTCCATCTGAATAACTTGTGCTGTAGTCCATCGGGCAACATAAACTGCTCCACTGGCCTCTGCCAAATGTGGTATGTTAAATGATGCTTCCACGTTACCCATCCGAGAAGTTGTAGATCGTGCTGTCAAGGGAGTGGTCGGCCCCATTTGTCCGCCCGTCATTCCATAAGTAAAATTATTAACGCATAATACAGTAATATCAATATTTCTACGTGCGGCGTGAATAAAATGATTTCCGCCAATCGCCAATAAATCACCGTCTCCACTTATAACTATGACTTTTAGCTCAGGATTAGCTAATTTTAAACCGGTGGCAAAAGGAATAGCACGACCGTGTGTAGTGTGGAAAGAATCCAGTTTTATGTATCCTGCCGCTCTACCGGTACAGCCTATCCCAGAAACTACGGCAACCTTATCCAAATCAAGCCCAGTTTTTAGAAGCCCTCTAAGAAAACAGTTAACAACCAAACCCGCACCGCAGCCAGGGCACCAAATATGAGGTAACCGGTCTACTCTTAAATATTCATCCAGAGGATGCTTCCCATTATCTAAAGTAACTTCACTCATCGAACTGCCTGCCTTATAGCATTAAGTATCACCTCAGGATCATGCACCTTGCCCCCCATATGGGGTACAAGTATTGTTTTTGCTTTACCGCAAGCACAGCGCTCTACTTCTAGAGATATCTGACCGTAATTAATTTCAGGCACAATAAAAGCTTTGACCATTTTAGAAATCTCCCGGATTTTATCTTCTGGAAACGGCCAGACTGTAATTAATCTGAGCATGCCAACCTTAATACCTTCTGCTCGAGCGCGTTCAATTGCCATAAGGGCAACTCGTGCTGAAATCCCATACGAACAGACTACTACCTCAGCACCATCGATATCTTCTTCCTCAAGATCAATAATGTCATCCTTGTTTTTCTCAATCTTCTCCACCAGCCGTCTGATCAGCTTATCTTGCGCTTCAACCGTCATCGTCGGGTATCCTCTTTCGTCATGTGTTAGCCCGGTAACATGGTATCGATAGCCTTCCCCGGCATTTGCCATCGGCGGAACAAGGTCAGAATCAGGACCGAATGGTAAATATTCTTCTGGAGAAACAACAGGTTTACGACGGGGGATTATCTCCAGCTCATTAACAGGAGGTATAATCACCTTCTCATACATATGCCCGGTAGCAGCTTCAGACATAACAAAAACCGGCACACGATATTTCTCCGAGAGATTAAAAGCCCTGATTGTTAGATCAAATAATTCTTGCGGAGAGTTAGGAGATAAAGCAATAATACTGTAAGAACCATGACTACCCCACTTGGCCTGCATCATGTCACTTTGG
>JAQTVP010000048.1 GCA_028707015.1 Dehalococcoidales bacterium
AGCCCCCATTGTTTTGCGGATTAAAGCTATAGCGTTTTCACCTTTAAAAACCGCGGCGATTATTGGACTTGAAGTAATATAATCAACTAATCCCTTGAAAAAGGGTTTACCTTTATGAACAGCGTAGTGGTTTTGAGCTAATTCCTTATCCATATGCAGCATCTTAATTGCTATAAGTTTAAGCCCTTGTTTCTGCAGACGGGCAATAATAGTTCCTGCTAATTCTCGTTCCATAGCGTCGGGTTTAACTAGAACCAGTGATTTTTCCATGTAAAAACTCCTTCTATTTATGCTGATTTAACAGTGTATTCAAGTCGTCTATTGTTATCTCTTCTAGAGAATCAATGATAAGGTCAGCTCCCTGTAAATCTTCTCTGGGGTTAGTATTGGTCACAGCGATACAGTGCATTCCGGCTCTCCGGCAGGCAGCAACACCAACAATGGCATCTTCGATGACGATGCAATTTTTGGCTTCTGCTCCCAAATTTTGTGCTGCAAGCAGGAAAATCTCCGGGTCCGGTTTACTTCTGGTAATGTCCCATCCTGAGATTATGAAATCAAAGTAATCATGTATCTTAAGATCTTTAGTAATTAATTCTATATTTGCCATGGGTGCTGAGGAGGCTATGGCTGTCTTAAAACCATATTCTTTAAGTGAGGTTACCAGCTTTATCACTCCTGGGTAAGTTTCTACATTTTGGCTGATTAGTTTTCGGAAAGCCTCGGCTTTTGTTCTGGTAATTATATTTATTTCTTCCTCGGTTATTTTCTCACCGAGTATGTCCCTAACGATATTGTCACTTCTCTTGCCGGTGTTAAGCCGATATTCTTCCTCAGTATAAGTAATCTGTCTATTCTGGAAGACAATTTGCCACCCTTTTAGGTGATAAAGAGCAGTATTCGCAATGATTCCATCCATATCCCAGATAACAGCCTTGACCTCATTTTTAGCCATTATTTTTTTGGTATTTCCTCCTTGTTACTGCTTTTTGGCAAGTGTTTAATAATAAATTGTATTGCTGTACCCTCAGCTAATAGAGTGCCGTCTGCTGATAATATACAAGCTTCAGTTTCTACTATTTTTCTCGTCTTTTTAGTTACAGAGGAGTTGATAGTAAGCGGTTCGTCTACCAGAACTGGACGCTTAAAGTTTACTCGTATTTCGGCAGTAACGCAATTCGTCCCCTCAAATATAGTAGCATAACTCATAGCTTCATCAAGAATGGTGGTTATTATTCCTCCATGAACTATGCCGGGCCACCCCTCGTGTAATTTAGCAGGTATAAATTCTGCCTTGGCTATTCTGCCATCCCATTGAAAATCAAGTTTCAGGCTGAAAGGATTATCTTTTCCGCAACCGAAACACCAGGTAGATTCTTTATCGGTGGTGCTTAATATTTTTGAACGTTTCATTTTTATTATTACTGTCTTAAATTTAGCGGTGTTTGGCTTTGGTAATTGCTGGTCCCCGGAGATATGATGGCTGCAAAGTAGCTGGATTATCATAACTGCCCGTTTTCATTTTTACTAAGCCTAATTCAGCTAAAAAACCAGCCCGCCGTAATCTCGCAGAAGGCGTCGGTATTATTGCTTTTTGCTTGAGATATCCTCTTATCTGTGAGGTAATTGCTGGTATATATTCACCGCAAAATATGGTTTTTGTAGTTATCTGTGAGCATAGAGCTTCAATAGTAGTAATATGTTCATTAGTAAGTTGGCACCATTTATTATATTTTTTCTGGTATAGGGCCGTGGCTATCTCTCCTCGTCTGGCGTTAAATATTGGGCATATCGGTAATCTGGTTTCAGCATACTGATAGGCTTCTGTTTCCAGTGTGCTAATGCCAACTATAGGAATATTAAGGCTAAAAGCGAGTCCTTTGGCCGTACTAATGCCAACTCGTAATCCATTAAAGCTTCCCGGCCCCCGGGCGACGATGATACCCTCGGCAGATTCAAGGCTCAGGTTGTTCTGACTTAACAAGACGGTTAATCGTGGCAGTAGCTGTGTGCTGTGATTTTGTCCACAACGCCAGGTTAATTCAGTAATTATTTCTTCATCTTGGATTATGGCCAAGCTAGCCGTATCTGTGGAAGTATCTATAGCTATTTGCATAAATAAGCCTTTATTTTAATTTAATCCTCGGTTCTATTCTATGAATTAAGGGAAAGATCTTTTAGCTGCGCTGTTATTTCTGTATATCGTTTACCATGGGGTTGGAATTGAAAGCTGCGTTCAGTATCGGATAGATAGTTTATGTGAATCAGTAAGTTCTCAATTGGTAACAAATTTAGTCCTTTCTCTGCCCATTCTATCACACAAATACCATCACCATATAGATAGTCATCTAAGCCTAAATCTGTAATTTCTTCCAAGTGGTCAAGCCGGTAAAGGTCTATATGATATAGAGGCAGCCTGCCGTAAAGTTCTCTAACTAAAATAAATGAGGGACTTAGTGCATAATCTTTGATGCCTAAACCCCAGGTAATACCCTGAGTGAGGCAGGTTTTTCCAGTACCTAAATTCCCAACCAGAAGAATAGTATCACCGGCTATAGCTAACTCGCCGATGCGAATACCTAGTTTCTGTGTTTGCTCTGGATTGCGGCTAATTAATTCAAGGTATTTCATAATTATTAACTCAGTTTTTAATATCAGTTAGCAGTAAAGTGGTCCCATCCTGTTTTGGTGAGATTGAATGGCTTTCCGTTCTTATCAGCCAGGGTTATTTCCCCTGTCTTATCATCGGTGATTTCACCAATGATTGTTATTGGAAGGGGAGTTAATTTTTTAATCCGGCTTATAGACTGGTTGTTCCCGGTAAACAGCAGTTCGTAGTCTTCTCCTCCCGATAATGCTAGTTCAAGCGCAATATTACTGAAACTAGCTTTAACTGCGGGTAAGATTGGAATACTATCAATATTAATTTTGGCGCTAACCTGACTGGCTTTACATATGTGTCCCAGGTCTTGAATAAGACCATCGCTAATATCAATAGCGGATTTAATCCCATTCTTTGCTAATATTCGCCCCTCATTTACCCGAGGAGACGGGTGCAAAAAAGCCTTTTTTAGGCAATTACTCGCTTCAAGATTAAATTGAAGTTTTTGCCTGAGCATTCTTTCCCCGGCGGCAGCGCCACCGAGCTTACCGGTAACCGCTATTTTATCCCCGGGTCTGGCGGCTGAGCGGGTTAGTATTGATTGGTTTTGTCCGGAGCTGCCAAAAATAGTAATACTAATGGCAATTATGGGTGAGCTATTTGTATCTCCGCCGATTAGGGCTACACTAAACTGCTTTGCCAGATTAATCATTCCTTTATAAAAATCAGTAATATCCTTTACTGAGGTATGGACCGGCATGGCTAATGATACCAGCGCGTATTTGGGTATGCCTCCCATAGCGGCAATGTCACTGATATTGGCGGCCATTGATTTCCAGCCCAGTTCTTCCCATGAGTTTATATCAAAGGAAAAGTGAATATCCTGGATAAGTGAATCAATTGTGGCCAATTGGATTGAATTATCATTACGCCAGGCGGCAGTATCATCACCAATGCCAATAATAAGCTGCTGCCCTGATGTTTTTTGATTATCCTGAGTACTGTAAGCCATTTCAGCTAGCAGATTAATCAGCCCAAATTCCCCTAGCTCAGAGACTTTCATAGTTAAAATTATAACATGCCAATATTTGGGCCACAACCAAGCTCTGGTATTAATGGAAAAATATTGTTATATTGGTATATATGCGTTATGCAATTATCGCTGATATTCATGCTAACCTAGCTGCATTTAAAGCGGTGCTGAATGACATTGAACGGCAGGGTGGGGTAGAAGAGCTCTGGTGCTTGGGAGATATTGTTGGTTATGGTCCTGATCCGAGTCAATGTATTGAACTTTTGCGCCAGTACAAACATGTCTGTGTCATCGGAAATCATGATATGGCAGTAATTGGTAAGCTTAATATTACCGAGCTAAATCCGGAAGCGGCTGTAGTCTGCCGCTGGACAGAGCAGCAATTAAGCACTGAGGATATTGATTATCTGGGAAACCTGCCTTCGGTTATTGAGAAAGATAACTTTACTCTGGTGCATGGTAGCCCAAGGCAACCTGTCCGGGAGTATCTCATGTCAATTAGCGGCGCCAATGAGAATTTTAGTTATTTCAAAACACAATTCTGTTTGGTGGGTCATTCTCATATACCGGCTTTATTTAGGTATCGGGCAGATGATACCTGCTTGTCTACTCCACTGATGCCTAATATTAAGGTTATTCTGGGTAAGAATCGATTCATTATCAATCCTGGTAGTGTGGGACAACCCCGAGATAACGATCCTAGAGCCAGCTATGCTATTTATGATGATGGTGCAGAGATGATTATTCCGTATCGTGTTCGGTATGACACTAGTGTTACTCAGGATAGAATGGCGCAGTGTAATTTACCGGTGCGTTTAGTGGCTCGTCTCGGTAAAGGTAGATAACACAGGTAAGTAATTATTGGAGTAAAAATTAACACTAAGGCTATATGGAGCATCCAAAGGTGATTCATCAAAAATATTACTCAGAGCCACAGTCACTACTGGCTCAGGTAAAAGGAATGTTACGGCATTTTGACCTGCGGGCACGAAAGAGCCTGGGACAGCACTTTCTTATTGATGAAGAAGTTCTCAAATCAATTACTGCAGCGGCAGAGCTTGAAGCTACCGATGTTGTTATGGAAGTTGGCCCTGGTTTTGGTGTGCTGACTAAAGCTTTGGCTGAGCAAAGTGGCTGCGTAATTGCTGTTGAGCTTGATAATAATCTGGTCGGCATTTTAAGCCAAACCCTGGCTTCTTTTACTAATGTTGCTATCGTCAATAGGGATATACTTCAGGTTGATCCGAAAGAGCTACTCCGGGAACAGGAAGATAAGTTTCCCACTATAATAAATAGTCCTTTTAGCTATAAGGTAGTAGCTAATCTTCCTTATTATATTACCTCCATTGCCTTACGTCATTTTCTTGAAGCTTCACTAAAACCTGAAGTGATGGTAATAATGGTGCAGAAAGAGGTAGCGCAGGCAATTGTGGCTAAACCCGGGCAGATGGGTATTTTAAGTATTAGCGTTCAATTTTATGGCAGGCCGTCCATAATCAGCTACGTGCCTGCCAGTTCTTTTTACCCGGTACCAGAAGTTGATTCAGCTATAGTGAAAATAGACCTCTATAATCAACCGTTAATAGATGTAACAGATAGTGATAGCTTTTTTAATCTGGTGCGGGCTGGTTTTTCTGCCCCTCGCAAGCAGATCGGTAATTCTCTAGCTAGAGGGTTGAAACGCCCCAAATCAGATGTAATATCTTTGCTGGAAAGAGTGGGTATTGTTGCTAACCGGCGAGCCGAGACTTTAGCCCTTGACGAATGGGTTAAACTGTGGCAAATATGTACGCAGTTTGATGAACATGTTAAATATTAAAGCACCAGCTAAATTAAATTTAACCCTTGAGGTTCTGGGGAAACGCCCGGATAGTTTTCATGAAATTCGCAGTGTTATCCAGACTATCAATTTGTATGATAACATCACTATGCAGTTAAGCCGGAATATTGATTTTAGGTCTGATATGACGGAGTGGAATTCGGAGAAAAGTCTTGTGTCACAAGCAATTATCTTAGTCCAGCAAGCTGCAGGCTGTAGCAAAGGAGTAACTATAGACATTAATAAACATATTCCTTTAGAGTCGGGATTAGGTGGCGATAGCAGTGATGCGGCTGCCGTTATGAGTGGACTTAATCAACTTTGGGAACTAAATTTATCACGGGAAAAACTGGTTGAGCTGGCTTCTCATCTCGGATCAGATGTAGCCTTTTTTCTTTATGGCGGAACAGCTTTTCTCTATGGTCGTGGTGAGATGGTTAAGCAATTGCCTTCTCTGACTGGTATATGGCTCGTTTTATTGGTACCGCCGATTACAAGTTTTAGCGGAAAGACAGGGTGGCTTTATGCTAGTCTGAAAGCTAAACATTATACCAAAGGGCGCATTACTGATAGACTGGCTAACGCACTGAGTAGAAGTAAAGAAATTAAAGCAGGTAATCTCTATAATGTATTTGACAAGGTTGCTTTTAATACTTTTACTGGTCTTGAGGACTACCGAGAGTATTTTTTACAGACTGGTATTGATAATGTTCATGTAGCGGGATCGGGACCGGTTTTGTACACTTTAGTGAAAAACAAGGATGAGGCTGAGAAAATATATTTTCATTTGTGGCAGCAAGGTTTGGAAGCCTACCTGGTAGAGACTTTGTCTGCTATATAGTGGAAAAATGACTGACTATTTGTTATTTAAATAGTGGATAAAGGAGAGATTAAGTGAGTAATAGTGAGGAAAATTTGCAGATTGCTTTTGCCGGAGAGAGTCAGGCAAATCGGCGTTACCTATTCTTTGCTGATAAAGCGGAAAAAGAGGGCTATCCTCAGATAGCCAGGCTGTTTAGAGCTGCGGCTGAAGCGGAAACTGTTCACGCCCGTAACCACTTTAATGCTATGGACGGAGTGAGTTCTACCAAGGATAACCTGCAGACTGGTGTTATTGGTGAGAATTTGGAATTCACCAAGATGTATCCACCATTTATTAACCAGGCTGCAATTGAAAATAATAAAAGGGCGCAACGTACTTTTGAGTATGCTAATGTGGTGGAGGAAATCCACCATGGTCTGTTTCAGGAAGCGTTAAAAGTCTTTGACAACGGGCAGCAGTTAAAAGATGAACCTTACTTTGTTTGCCAAATTTGCGGTAATACTGTGGGTAGCGCAGCACCGGAAAAGTGTCCTATCTGTGGTGCGCCGGCGAGTAAATTTACCAAAGTGGAATAAGAGAAGAATCATTACTTAAGGTTAAGGGAAGTTAAAAGGGAAGTTCGGGTTCCTGTTCCGCAACGTTCTGTAACTTTTTCCTGTGTTCTTCAGCTTTTCTAGCTAATTCGGGGGTTACATAATATCGTAAAGAATTGCTTTGGTGAATTCGCAAATAATTTCTGCATCTTCATTATTGATTTCTTCGGATAGTAAATCGTGCAAGGCAGCGTTACCGAATTTTCTAACATTTATTGCCTCTGTTACTATAGAGGATTTTAATACACTTTTACCGATTAAATAATCAAGTCTTGCTTTAAGGGTTTTTCCATCTGCTTCTTTATCCTTTGTCATTCTATCGAGTGCTGCTCGGCACATGGCAATTGAAGCATCCGGACAACCAGTAGCAAGGCATATTTGTGCCTGTCTATAGGCTTCATTGATTAAATGAGGAATGCCTTCTCCGATTATTTCAACGGAAGGGTTAATAGATTGTACTTGCCAATAATCATTTCTATAAGAAGACTTTTGAACTAAATAGCTGATTCTGCAATTATTGTTTAGGCATCTTGCTATTGCGTATATGGCTCTATCGCCTATCACTCCTGTATATATACGATTTTTTAATGATGGTAAATCTGTGATACCAAGTTGATTAGTATCATAATCATTGCCATTAGGTCTGTGCTCAAGAGCAACTATTTGTTCACCACCACATTGCGGGCATTTTACTTTATTCATACTGATTTTACTCCTATTATATTTTTTATTTATTAGCTAATATTTGTTTTTCCACCAGCTTTATTTCCTCCTGCTTGCTGTTTACTTTTTCATTAAGGCGAGCCTCCAGCAGTTTCTGGAGAGTTTTTTTAATCTGGAGACCTTGTGTTATGCCCATTTTTTGCAGGTCATTTCCGGTTAAAGTGGGCTTAACATAACGTAGTTTATCTAAGAATAGCTGAATATTTTGCTTAACTATCGGTAAATTACTGGCAATGGCATTAACGATAACTGCGTGGCGAGAATATCCGTGGAGAAGGTGATAAATCACCGCTGGTTTTAGTTCAGGGTCAGTAAGTGATATAAGTTTATTTTTTACATTAATAGTATCTCGTAGTGTTTGTGCTAATACTTTGTTCACCCTTAGGAATGAAATTAGCCGTTCGGTTTCTGTGCTGGTCAGGGGGTAAACCAGCAGAGCTATATAAAGATTTTTGGGTGTTGTATCGGGCGAGCTTATTTCTCTGGTTTGCTGGAATTTTTCACCCAGCCATTTATTACCCTTCAGCGCGGGGGATAATTTAGGTAACACTCCCAATTCTTCCGCGCGGTGCAGTATTTTTTCCGGATATTTCTCTCCCAATATACATTCCACTTCGTATCGTATGCGATCACCATTGATGGTATCCAGCATGTGTATATCCCGTTTGAGCAATCGGAGAGTATCAGGTTCCAGATGGAAATCCAGTCTTTGCTCATAGCGGAGAGCACGCCAGATGCGGGTGGCATCATCAGTGAAACTTTTTTCATGCAGTACGCGAATAAGTTTATGTTCTAAGTCATCTGTGCCTCCATGCTGGTCATTTAAAGTTCCGTAATGGTTAATATTAAGGCTGACAGCCATAGCGTTGATGGTGAAATCACGGCGAGAAAGGTCATTGGTAATAGTACTGGGTGTTATCTCTGGTAATGCTCCGGGCTTAACGTAAGTTTCGGTACGGGCGGTGGTTAGGTCAATACTCCATTTGTCCCACTTCAGGTTAGCGGTGTTGAAGCGGGGATGAATTTTAATTTTACCTTCAGTAAAATCCGCTAGCTGTTGGGCAAGGTCTATAGCATTCCCTTCTATCACCATGTCAAGATCCAGAGTGCTTTGCCCCAATAATAAATCACGCACTGCCCCGCCGACAAGATAGAGTCCCTGCTCTTGGTTATCAGCAATTTGGCCTGCTTTTTGCATAAAGTTAACTAATTTTGCCGGCAGCTGCTCTTCAATTTTATTGCATAAGTTGTTAAGCTTAAACATAATACATAATTTACTGAATACTTTCTGAATTATAACACAGCTTATTAATGAGTACATTTGGTATTAATATTGATATTCACAATCAAGTTTATGGTTTTTAAGGAGTGGACATAAAGCTGAAAGAAAATACTAAACGCTTGGGTTATGCACCAATGGGAAGGCTTCTCCTTAGCCTAAGTCTGCCGGGTATGGCGTCAATGATGACTATAGCACTCTATAATATTATTGATACCTTCTGGTTAGCAAGGTTAGGGTATCAGCCAATTGCAGCGCTGACCATTGTTATTCCTTTCTATATATTAGCTATTGCTGTTAGCGTGGGTTCCGGTATTGGTATTAGTGCACTGGCTTCACGACGTTTTGGGGAAAGGAATATTGAGGCGACCAGTATGGTTGCCGGGCAGACGTTTTCGCTGGCTGGCTTGCTGGGCATAATTTTCCTTAGTACTGCTGTTTTTTTTACTGAACCTATCCTGAAAATGAGTGGTGCTACTGCAGATATTATGATTTTGGCGAAAGATTACTTGTGGGTGATTGGTTTTGGAATGCCCTTTATTTTCTTTATGATAATGGCCGGTAATTTATTGCGTGGTTCTGGTGATGCTTTTAGACCGATGATATTTATGGCTATTGCCTCGGTAGCTAATATTATCCTTGACCCGTTTTTAATTTTTGGTATTGGTTCATTTCCGGAAATGGGTGTGCGCGGGGCGGCATTGGCTACCGTAACTTCCCAGTTTCTTGGCGCCGGGTTGAGTTTTTACTGGCTGGTAGCAAAAAAATCTGCGTATCAGATAAAACTGCGGAATTTAAAGTTTAACCTGCCGGTATTGCGTGATATTTACCGGGTGGGTTTGCCTTCAATGATATTGGAGGTTGGGGAGAGTATTGCCTTTGCCTTGTTCAACTATATTCTTTCGGCATATGGGTCATTAGCAATTGCGGCGGTGGGTATTACTATCCGTATTACCGACCTCATATTTATGCCTATTTTTGGTGTTTCTCATGGGTTATTACCGGTAGTGGGTTATAGCTTCGGAGCTAAACTATGGAAAAGATTATGGCTGGCAGTGAAGCTGTCTTCTATCGGGTTGGCTTTA
>JAQTVP010000049.1 GCA_028707015.1 Dehalococcoidales bacterium
AAGTCGAGAATTTGATCCTCTCGGCAAAAGCGCCGGTGATCAGGGCCGGGGTAATGACCGCGAACATCATCTGGTAGATCATGAACAGGTTATGCGGAATGGTCCCGGCATAATCAGGATTTGGCGCTGAGCCAACCCCGCTCAAAGCGAACCATTTCAAACTACCGATAAAATGGCCGATATCCGGCCCGAAAGACAAACTATATCCCCACAGTACCCATTGGACGCTGATCAAGCCCAGCAGGAAAAAAGACTGCATCATGGTTGAAAGCACATTTTTCCGGCGCACCAATCCGCCGTAAAACATAGCCAGTCCGGGAGCAGTCATCATCATCACTAATGCTGTGGAGATCAAGATCCAGGCCGTATCCCCGGTATTGATGGCTGGGGGTGCTGGTTCAGCCGCCACCTCGCATACAGCAGGTGTCGCCGCAGGCTCCTCAGCCAATAATAGTCCTCCCGCGAAAAACGCTGTTAAAACACTCAAGATCAACAATATTTTCTTCATTGTGTTTCCTCCTCTCTTTTTCTTCTAATCCGCGCTGCGCCCGCCGACGCTCTTTGGCGGGTAATCTTCTATTAGAAATTTATGTCAAGCTGCGTTGTCGCCTGGTCATTCGAGTTCAGGATATCATTATTATATATCACATACCCGATAATTACACTGACATTCGGCGCGAAACTGTACGAAGCACCAAAACTAAGCGATCCATAAAAACTATCCCCAGACGCGTAATCAACAGAGGCCCATATTTTATCTGTGATCGCTTTGTCCCAGGTCAGGATCACACCAGTGTTGGCTTTTTCGCCATTTTCATCCAGCAACAGCTTGTCATTTCCAGAATATCCGCCAACCGTGATCCGTCCGATCGGGCCAATGGTCTTAGCCACTGCGCCATAAAAAATATTGTAATTCGTGACATCGCTTTTGGTCCCGACATTCATAATCCCTACGGCTGCTGACGGCATCATATCCTTTTCCGGCATACCCGCCTTGAAATTAAAATACGCTGGATACTGGGAAGGATACGCCAGGTCAAGACCTGCTTCAAAATAATTCAGGAACCCATAGGTCAATCCAACATACGTAGGTGAAGCATAGGGATGATCCATATTATCCTTCACTGAATAATAGTTGTCAATGCCCAAGTGGAACTTACCTGTGGCTTGTATATCAGTGGACGGATTCCAGATCTGGGTGCTCGGCGTCGCCATGGCCAGGCTCACCAGGTACAGCCCGAATACCGCTACAAACGTTCCTATAAATATTAATTTGCTCAACATTATTTTATTCATCATCTTCTCCTTTTTCTCGCTTTAGTTTATTCGATTAACCACGAACTACGAACGACCAACGGCTTTAAACTATCGCCTTTATCTTTCTTTCCCCTGTCCTGATGCGCAGCGCATCTTCCACCGGCAGGATCACGGCTTTGCCGTCTCCCATTTGGCCGGTCTTACAGACCCGGGTAATGGTCTCAAATACTTCTTCCACTTTTTCCTCTTCCAGGTATATCTCTATTTTTGTTTTCGGCAGGAAGAGGTAGTTTTCCGGCCGGGTGGTCTGTTGGCCAAATCCTTTGACTTCAGTCACAGTCAAGCCACTAACCCCGATCCCTCTCAACTCTTCAGCTAATTCCTTTAACTTCTCCGGTCTGATCACACATTCCAGCTTTTTCATTTGATTGCCCCTTTCCGGCACCATAAAATAAAAAGACGCCTTATTGTAATCCTTCACGGATCCTAATAAGACGCCTGCGTCTTAAACTTTACTCTCTTGTAAACAATAATAGCGTTCTGACACCTACTCAGAACGCCTTTGTCTTTTTGCCCCTTCATCGGAGCCATATTCTATTGCCTTACTTATATACAAGTAAATCTACTGCCCTTTTGGTAACCTTAGTCATTATTTAAGGCGAGCGCGACCTTCATATAAGTTAGGGAACTATTCATCTTTTTGAGCGAGCTTTGTTTAATGGCGAGCGCGGCCGCTGATTGTCGTGTAGAAAACGTTCGGAGCTTGAGTTGGCATGGACTCTTTATCCCCGTACTTTGGGGAACTCAAGCGAGAATTGAGTGCGTTTTCCTCGCAGGGGAAAACGACACGCTTTTCGGAACGACACAGCGAGACAGCGAGCCAAAATTACCGGTTTCTTCAGCTATTAACTTTTATACGCTTGCCCACTTTATCCCTAATCTTCTCAATAGTCTTTACTACGCTCACATGCGACACACCAATTTGCTCCCCAACTTCCCGCACCGTGAGCCCATCAGCATACAAGTGCAATACTTCCTTTTCCTGCTCAGTCAAGCCGCAGCGTTCCAGCAATTCCCTGGTCTCAGCCGCTTCGTACCCGCCATCATCCTTAGCCGGAATCAACTCTCCAAGAGTATCCCCGTCTTCACTCACCTGTTCATCCAACCGGGCAAAAAAGGTATTATCCTCCAAACCGCGCAAGTGATTCTTAAGGTGATAATACGCCCCCTGCAGGACATAGCTGTCAGTCTTGCCTTCCAGCTTGCCGGCGCAGAAATCTTCCCACATATGCGCTAAGGCTTCCTGGTACAGGTCATCATGGTCTAGTACTGTATATTTACCATTCAATCTATATGCTATTCCCCTTAATTTAGGGGTCAACTTTTTAACTATCTTATCAAACTTCATGTTTATACCCTCTCTTACTTCTTCCAGTTCCTTCGACCAACCATCAACGACGAACCACGAACGTCTTTTTGTTTTTTACTGCCATCCGCTATCCGCCGTCCGCGAACGGTTTTTATCCTTTGTACTTACTCGTAATCGGCATCCGTCTATCTTTCCCAAAAGACTTCGGCGTGATCCTTACTCCCGGCGCTGACTGCCGCCGCTTGTACTCGCTCTTGTCCACCATCCCGACCACTCTATCCACTAACTCCTGTTTGAACCCCTTCTTGACTATCTGGTTCACGCTCTTGTCTTCCTCAATGTATTCTTTCAGGATCGGGTCAAGTATCTTGTACTCGGGTAAAGTGTCAGTATCTTTCTGGTGCGGCCTTAGTTCAGCCGTAGGCGCTTTTTTCAGCACATTCACCGGTATCACAAAGCTCTTATGGTTCCGGTACTTGGCTAATTTATAGACCAGGGTTTTCGGGACGTCTTTGATCACCGCGAAACCTCCGACCATATCCCCATACAGGGTGGCATAACCGGTACTCATCTCTGATTTATTACCAGTCGCTAACACCAACCAGCCAAATTTGTTAGAAAGAGCCATCAGGATCGTGCCCCTGATGCGCGCTTGCAAATTCTCTTCCGCGATATTCTTGGCCTCAGCCGCGAACACCGGCTCCAGTATCACTAAATAAATATTATATAACTGCTCGATCGATATCGTCATTAGTTTAATGCCCAGCTTGTAGGCCAACTGCTTGGCATCTATTTCACTCGCCTTGGATGAATACCGTGATGGCATGAACACACCTACCACGTTATCCTTGCCCAGGGCATCTGTCGCCAGGGTCGCTACCAGCGCCGAATCCACGCCACCGCTCAATCCCAGCACCACTTTCTTGAACCCATTCTTATTCACATAATCTTTCAATCCCAATAGCAGCGCCTGGTACACTTCTTCTACCGGCTCCAGCATTTTCACATGGCTCTTAGGCAAAGGCAGTCTCTGTTTGACTGAAATCTCTTTGTCAATTACAACCGTTTTAGGATTCGGCCTGCCCTGAGCCTGTCGAAGGGGGATTTCCAGGTCAGTTACCAGCAAATCCTCTTTAAAGGCTTTCGCTAAGGTCACCAGCCGGCCTTTTGGATCCACCACGATGCTCTGGCCGTCAAAGACCAGCTCATCCTGCCCGCCTACCAGGTTAGCATAGACCACATGTACATTATTCTCTTTCGCCTGGCTCTTCACTATCTTCTCTCTCACTTTGATCTTGCCTGTATAATATGGTGAAGCATTGATATTCAGTATCAGTTTGGCTCCGGCCTTGGCTTGTTTGTGGGTCGGCCCAGTGGCATGCCATATATCCTCGCAGATGTTCAATCCGAATAATATCTTGCCAAATTGGTACACAGCTGATTGCTCACCCGAAGTAAAGTATCTCTTTTCATCAAACGGCCCGAAATTAGGCAAGATCATCTTATGCGCTACGCCTTTGACTACCCCATTATAGATAATAGCCGCGGCATTGTAGAGGTTCCGGCCCTTCTGGTCCACAAAGCCCACGATAGCCAGGATATTGTCCACACCCTTGGCCAATTCCTTCAAAGCAGCCAGGTTATCCTGCACAAACTGCGGCTTGAGCAACAAATCCTCAGGGGGATACCCAGTCAGCACCAGTTCAGGAAATACCACCATGTCCGCGCCAAATTCCTTGGCCTTCAGTATGGTCTGGCTGATCTTCTTGGCATTGCCCTGAAGATCCCCTACTGTGCTATTCACCTGCGCTATGGCTATCCTAAGCTTGCCGTCTTCCACTTTACACCTCTACACCTTTAGACCTTTACACCTGTTTCAACTATTATACCATATATTTTGTCCCGTAAAATCAAAAAACGTCCCTTACCCATCATTTGGGTCAAAGGACGTTCCATTGTCCATAAAAACAAATTCTTCCAGCAACTTTGCCGGAAGACATCTTTGTCTTACCAACTTCTATGTAATTATCTTACAAAATAAGTATAGCAAATGGGACTGCGTTTGTCAAGGGGATTTTTAAACATCCTAAATGAAGCCTAATATCCATATATTACTAATTAAAAGACAAATCAAGGTGAATATATTTCCTTTGTTGTATTAGTCAGACTGCCTTTCATATTAATAACATTTAAGCTCGTTATCTATTATTAAGGATTAACTCACATTTTCCACTTTCTTTACCTCTAATATCTGGTTTTTCTTCTTATCTACATCGTCTTTTTTAAATGTTAGAAGTTTATAGGCTGGTCTAATCATTTCAATCTTTATTACATCTTTTAACCTTTTAAATTTCCTATTTAGGCTTTTCATAATCTTTTTATTATTTTCTGTAAGTGCATCTTCTTCTATCATATCTGAATCAATCTTTATTACAAAAGTTAATGTTAAATCAATATCTTCTGCAGAGATTTCCTTAGTCATTTTAAATAATTCATCATATGACTTGAAATACGCTAAAGCTGATGCCAATAAATATTTATAGAGTATTAGTTTCTTTCTATATAATTTATCACTTTTACTAGCCTCTACTAATTTCTTTGAATATTTTTTTAATAAACCCCTATAAGCTCGCTCTAGAGATATAGAAGTATAATTACCAACAAATATTCCTTTCATAATTAAATAAAAGACGATAGCAGGACAATCATGAAAGATTATTTCCTCTTTTTTACTAGCCTCTATAGCCGCAAATATAAATTCCACTAAATGTTCTAACCCTACTTCTATAGCTTTTTCTCTAATACTCACATGCCCCAGGTAAGCTGCTTGAGCACAATTACCTAGCAAACATATCTTTTGGAATTCTTCAGACAGATCTTTTGGCGTAGTTTTAATTAATTCTTTTAACAAGCCCGTTTCTCTATTATTTATTCCAAAATAGAAGAAAATAACATCACCCCAATAATTATCCAGGAAATGTTTATTAATTATCTTTTTCCCTTGAATCATAGGCGAACTTAGTTCGTTTGCAGTAAAATAATCCTGAAACGAAAGATGTCTGAATTGATAATTACCATCCTTATTTTGTTGGAGCAAAAATGATCGGCATAATATCTCTTCCAAAAAACTCTTAACATTTATAGCTGATCCAATTTCTGCAAAATATTGTATAGTATAATTATTTAATTCTTCCTGACTTAGTTTTTCTTCTTTTTTCCCATGCATCTTCCACGCTAAACGTGATAATAATTGCTTCTTTATATTAAATTCAAACATATTTTCTATTCTTCTGGAAGCGTCCCACTTGCCAAGGCACAGATCTATATACATTGAATAAAGCTCCGCTAGGTTTGCTGGAAGCTCCCCAGGTCTCGATTCATAAATAATTGCTAATAATGTTATCACAAGCGGAGTTTTCGGTAGCTTATTTAATATCCCTCTATCATGCAGGGCTTGCGTTAATTGCTGAGAATGTGCTTTATCTGAAAACCACTTGTCTACAAATCCCATTATTTGTTTTAAGCCCCATGGATCAACTTCTAATACTTTGAAATTATGTAAATATTCATTTACACTAGCAGTTAACAAATAATCAATATTTCTTGAAGTACAAATAATTCTCACATTAGCGTACAATTTAGTAAATTCTTGTAATTTTACTAAACATCTTAATCTTGAATCATCATTGTTTAGTTCATCAAAACCATCAATACATATAATAATTGAACCCAGACTACATCTGGATACTAAATCAATATTATCCATATCGATATTATAATTACTGAGTACAGCGCGCGAACATAATAATAAACTGTCACTTAGATCTAGTTCTTTAAATGTAATAAATAAAGGAAATATTTCGCATCTGCCGTCTTTAATACTATTCTCAACGATATTTATTACTAATTTTTTACATAGAGTGGTTTTCCCGGTACCAGGGCCTCCTTTTATAAAGTAATTTCCCTTATCATTTATTAAATCAGTTAGATTATATATTTTCTCTTTACTAATTTCTCCTTTTTTTATAAATTCCCTATCTTCCTTTAATCTGTAATCAATAAATATGTCTGTCAAAAAACGTATATTTTTTGCATATCCGAATATTACTAGATCTTTTAAGTTATCAAACTCATTCTTGATTGAAATCAGGTAGTTAGCTATATATGGGTTTTGAATTCTAGTATAATCCGGCCAATACTTTTTAAATATATCAACCAATCTTTCAATGGGCAGGAAAATTAGATTTGGATTGTCTTTAAAGAAAGATTGGATTTGTTTCCGAGCATTAGGAGAAATTGTATCGTTTGTAATTACAAACACCTTAGTAATTTGCCATTCTTTTCCATCAGAATCCAAATGAGGGACCTTAAACGCAAGTTCAACTTGATGTTGAATATTTATTGCTAGTTCTTCACTTTTACGTGTTGTGCCACCTCCAATTTTACCAACTTTCACATTCACAGCTACATATTTTCTTTCGTTAGAAAGCTTTTCCAATTCATAGAATACTAAATCCTTTCCGTGTTCTGAAGCTCCATGAACTATTTGAACATCATGATATTCCGTTATTTTACGAAATAATATTGCTAGTGTTTCTCTAAGTTCACTTTCTTCTTTTATACTTAATAATAAACCATAAATATCCATTTCCTCTCCTTTTAATGATTTAATTATTTTAATATTGTATGCTGTTAACTAGCAAGCTTAAAATCCCCTAAACACAAAAGCAACCCGGACTTTCAGGATTTTCCCCTATTTTAACCATTAACCTCAACCGCGTAGGTTGAGAAAAGGGTACCTTGTCCTCTTGACAACTTCCCATAAATTACCATGTATAAGTTTATATACTTCTAACTCTTTGACCCACCTATATATAAATCAAATAAGCAAATAACTGTTATAAGAATTGTAATTACTGCCCATATTTTTACTCCTACATGTTCTTCTGATTGTCCTTTACGGGTAATAAACGATAACATTCTGGTAATAATGTATAATCCTATCATAAATCCAATATCAGGTAACATTATGTCCCCCTCCCTTTGCTAGTACTTCACTTCCACAATATCTACATTTTATTGATTCTGTTTTAATCATTTCCGCACAATATGGACATTTTATCATCCCTGCTTTGATTTGTGCTTTTTCGACATTAGCCCAATTGGTTTTAGTTAATATTGAATGTGGCAATGCTATAATAAATAAAACGACACCATATAGCCACCAAATGATAAAGCTTTTTCCCTTACTATTTGCTATTAACGCTGGGATTAACCCTAAGAATATTAAAACAAAATAAATCTTTGTATATAGCTTCCCAACAATGTTTATCTTACTAGTATCTTTTTTAACTCCTGGCTCTTTTATGATCTTCTGCTCATTTGTTTTTGCACCTAAAGTTTGCAATCTTAAGGCTGCCATAGATAATGTATCCTTAAACTTTGCAAATTCTGCTAAATTTAAATAGAGAGTCCCAAGCCTGCTCCATTTACTCATAGTAATAAAAGCCCCTTGCCTTTTACCTGATTGATACATCCCAACTTCAAGATCGCCTCTGGTTGTAAATTGTAGTTCTTTATCTTCGTAAACATTCTTACTCATTTCTTCTGCATTTTTTAACATATAATCTATGGCATTAATAGATGCTATTAACTCATCATAATCTAGAAACGCTGCTTCTCCATCACTATCAGCTTTTGTTAAAAATAGCTTTAACGCAAAATATCTTTCCTCTGATCCTGGGGTATAAACAACAATACCTTGTAGTAATATTTTATACCAACCAACACCCTCTTTTTGGAACTCTCCAATTTCGTAAAAATCTCTAATTATTAATTCCCCTTTACTGGAAACAATTTTTTCGATTGTTGTACTCGGCTCATTTTGCTCAGTTCCGTTTTTTGTATTTGCAGCATTTAATGTAAATACGCCACACAAAACACAACTAAGACTAATCAACATCATTAATCGCAGTAAATATCTCATTTTATCCCTCACTAATATTATTTAAAGATTCTTGGGATTTTTGGGGACATAGTTGGAAAAAACAACGGGGTCAGCCCTTGAAATGTGAAATGATTCCCTTTTCCCCAATTCTTGCTTAACCGTCACTGTCAACCGCGTAGGTTGACACCTGGTTACTTCAACCTCTTTTCCACCGCGCAGGTGGAATATATCAAACTAATTTGAAACTTCCCCTTTTTTATTCGGAAATGGTCTCATTGCTTTTCTTATTTTCGTCATCTTTCATTTCCGGAAGTCCAAGCAAATTCCTTATTTCTAAAACCAGCCCATTATTTTTTGCTATTGCATCTTGAAGTGACTCTGGCTTACCATGTGTATAGATATGCAGATTGTTTGAAAGTCCAATTAGGTCTTCTGATACTTTATTTATCGTATTTCTGCTTAACACAAAATTATTTTTTACAAAGAAAGAATAGCATTTAACAGCATTAGTTCTTGCTACCAAAACACTTGCTCTCTTTCGTAATGCTTGTCTAGTTTCTTGATAGTCCTTATTTATATTGAATTGATTGATATCAACAGTTGGATTAGAGTAGGTATTAGCATAATAAACTAAGGTCTCGCTTATATCCTCAATTGCTTTTGATTGTGCATTTATAGGATCTAAAAATAATTTTGATATAATTTGACCTACTATATAAACTAAAACCCCACCTATTACTGTAAGGCCAGAAGTTAATATTATTTTGAAATATTCATTCATACTTTCTCTCCACTAGTCATATTTTATTTGTTGTGAATTATTATAAAGTTCTCGTATACAATACCCATTTCCAGTTAAATTATCCCATCCGCTTTATTTTACTAAGTAATTATTATTAGTTTTGTTTAGTTTTGGTTACGGCATCAAGCTTATTTTTGATTTCATAAAGATAATCGCATATCTTCGCAGTATTGTTTGTATTACGAGCAATATTTTCTTTAATATTAAATAGTAAGTTACACATATAAATCAAAACAACAATTATTATTATCATTGCAATAATCATTTTTCACCCCAAATAGTTAATAGCACTGCTTTTAATATGCAAAAGTTATAGAATCAATCCTTGCAGAAAAAGCAACAGGGCCAGCCCTTGAAATGTGAAATGATTTATCCCCTACTATAACCATTACTGTCAACCTTGAAAAGCTGATACCTGGGCTATTCACAACCTACTCAGGAGCATCTCCATGCCATCTCCAAGCCCTTCTGAATCCCTTTTCTTCTGCCGCTGCCACGGTATTGGCATTAAATTCGCCTTGATCGTATTCAATAATCGTTGAATCATATTGCTGGTCAAATGG
>JAQTVP010000255.1 GCA_028707015.1 Dehalococcoidales bacterium
GCAATCAACGGTTTATTGATACTCAGCCCCCGCATAATGCTGGGCGGCAAGGCATCGGGGTTATTCCGGTGTTCCCGGGCAAAAGGCAGCATATCACGGGTATCGGCACCGATGGAAAAAGCCCTGGTGCGCGCCCCGGTGATGATACCCACCCAGATATCATCATCATCACGAAACTCCATCATACGCTGATGCAAATCCCGGAAAAGCTCAACATCCACCGCATTGAAAGCCGCCGGGCGGTTCATGGTATATACGGCGATATGCCCCTCTTTCTCACAATCAACAAGCATTAAAAAAGCCCCCTGCTAAAAATTTCGGATATTTAACCGTAAGGAGTTTAATGGATTCTAACAGAGGGGTTTTACCACAGTCAAGACAAACTCTTTTGAGAGGATACACACCATTGACAGGCAAACACGGATTATGATAAATTTTTCTTATTGGCAGCGTAGCTCAGTGGCAGAGCAGGGGACTCATAAGCCCTTGGTCGGTGGTTCAAATCCACCCGCTGCCACTTGTTTGTTTTAACTGCCACTAAATTCTGTTTAATGAGGCTTATCCGTGAAAGAAGCTAAATATTTTGTCTTACCCCTAATGTGTTTGGTTCTGCTGTTGACATCAGGCTGTGACTTTATGGAAGAGATGGGAAACATATCCTGTGAATCATCTACTAACGTAGAAGTATCAGTAAATCTCAAGGCATTGGTTATCGGTACCGGCTATAAACCAAGCGGCGAATCTTACGAAGGGATATATCCAAATATACAGGTGGAGTTCCAGATTTCCAAAACCAGCGGTGATTCTTTTACACAATACCGCACTTCTAATAGTGAAGGTTACACCGACCCGACAAACGTGGGATATAACCTGCGAAAAGGACAAACAATCACAGTTACGGCAACCACAACGGGAACAGGATCGCCAGCTTCGGAAACAATTACGTTGAGTTACGATGATGTCAGACCTTATAACGCTGATGAAGGTGTAAATACTAAATATACTTGGGATGACATCATTACATTACGTATGCCACCAGGCGATCCAGACCTTTACCCCAAAGATACGAGTAGTCAATAAGGTAAAGATTAGATAATCTCCACTTCAAATCCACCCGCTGCCACTTTATTTTTCTTCTTCACACAATACTTTTAATTTTGTGTATTCTTTACCTAATTGCCCTCGGATATTTCTCTTAAAAGCAGGCCATAGAATTAAACTAACAAATTTCAGGAACGATTTAAATCTTATATTAGAATTCAAGGTTAAACGGGTATATTCTCCTAAATCTCTAATGTGCCATTCAATATCTACCACGTTATATTTTCCACTCATATGCATAGCCAGTGATTGATTTTCAATATAAGCAGTGACCTCACCTTTCATTTCCACACTCCTTCCGTTTTCTTCGATTGTTTCACGAAACGTGGTACCAACCCAGTTAGGTTTCTTTTCTAATATTTCAGTTTTAGCTACGTTTGTCTGCCACACCTTTGCCCTTTCTGGTGTCCCAAGCCAGTACCAAACCTTTTCTGGTTTACATTTAATGTCCATTACATACGTGAATTTCATAAGCCCTTGGTCGGTGGTTCAAATCCACCCGCTGCCGCTTTTTTATTATAAAATCCTATACACCACCTAACCACTCCAATAGACCTAATTCTACAATTGACACAACAATAGCGATACAAGTACCGAATCCAATTCCTTTCGCTATTTTACCTTTGTGCATAAGTACAAAGACAATTGATGTTAATAAATAAGCTCCAATTAGAGAAAGACCGATAATGAAACAGGTATTTGATATGTCTGATACCTCCACCACCCCTGCGGCATTATGCAACAACTGGAAAATGACTGCCGCTACCGCCACTACAGTAGATATGACTGCAGTAACCAGAATTGCTACTTTGCTAGGTTTAGCTATATCTTTTTGAGGGCGAAGCAACCATGCCACAACACAAACCACAATAAATAAAGGAATAATGAAAAGCATTATTGATATCTCCTCTTATAATTCAACTTCAGATATATCGTAAATAAAGCACCCTATCCTCCTGTATCAAACAGCATATCTACAGACGCTATGAATATCCAAAAACCTAACAATAATGGCACAAAATATATAAACCCCTTTTTTCTTCTTAACCCGACAAAACCCGATATTGCAGCGCCTAAACTCGTTATAGCCAAACTAATAGCTAGTATTACACGTATCAATGTTTCACGCTTAAAATCAATACCGACTTGATACTCCAATATCGGGACTAGTGCAACTATTAAGACGATACCGATAATACAACTAATTGACCATTTACTAAGAGTACTTTTTGGTAAGATATTAATAGGCACTTTTAAGCACCTCCAGTTTAGCAAGTTGCCATATTATACAACTCTCTGAATACTTCGTACATTTAGTCTTAACTGAGCATAAACTCTATCCCACTAAATTGTTGACCTTGTCCGTATCCTCAGTTACCCTCTCGCATCTTGAACGATAAGGAGGATAGGTTCAATGTCTAAGACAACTATTAAGGAGGCAATAGATAGCTTCCTG
>JAQTVP010000256.1 GCA_028707015.1 Dehalococcoidales bacterium
TAGAACTACAAAATCATCTACAGTATGTAAATATTTATTCATTGTACAAGTTAGTTATTTTACTTATTGCTTAGAAAATATTATCCGGAAAGATACTTGACAAAAATATCAATAATTTCTACACTACAGCTCTTATCTCTTAATATTCTTAATATATAATAGTTTACTATAAAGTTTTAATCCAAAAGGAGGTAATAGTTATGAAATGCGAGAAATGTGACCGCGAATTCTCTGAAGAGGAAGCCCGCGAATACCCAAACAAAATCCGTGTACACCGTAACAAACTAATATGTGAACATTGCTTGGTAGATATGGGAGTAACACTTAACGAAACTGAACCTTTCTGGACATACATTGATACACGGACAGATTTAGGAAGAATGGGAGGTTAAATATTTTCCTAATAGCAATCAACGCTACAATGTATTAAGCTGTATGTATAACTAAAAATACCCGGGACCTTAAACCAAACCGAACAGGTTTTTAGTAAAGAGACAGGTATGATAAGTAGACGATTACATCTATTTAGACATTATTGGTTATTCTTTTACTAATACTACTCATTAATAAACTAAATTTAGTTACGCACGGAATGTTCTTACCACTATCAATTTTACAGCAAATAAATAATAGTATTTCAAAATTCTGAAAAACTCTCTGAGAATAGGGCAACAATTCATTTTTATCAGCACAATCCAGAACTTTTTTCCCTAGGCAAATTTTTTACTTCTAACGACATTAAGTAGCAGAAATCAGTTGACACGTAAAATCCAAACCGTTTATGCTGAATCATTAGATTAAATAATCAGTTAATTTAAGGATTAATACAATTTTGCATAATTTAATAGATTTACAGAAAACACTGAAAATATCTTTCAATGACCAATCTCTATTGGAACAATCCATGGTTCACAGTTCATATTCTAATGAGAATCCCGATTTTACCCCAATTCCTAATGAAAGACTTGAATTTTTAGGAGACGCAGTCTTAGACCTTATTATTGCTGAAATATTATATCAAAAATTCTTTCATTTTACTGAAGGCGAAATGACCAAAATCCGTGCCGCTCTTGTTCGTCGAGATACATTAGCTCGCATTGCTAAAAATATCAGTCTAGGCAAATATCTCTATCTTGGGAAAGGCGAGAAATCAAGCGGAGGCAGGATAAAACCTGCTAACCTGGCAGGAGCTTTTGAAGCAATGATAGCAGCTGTCTTCCTTGATCAAGGTTTTTTAGCCGCTAAAGCGCTTATCCTTAGATTATTCAGGGAAGAATTACACAAAATAATAGAGAGCGGAGCAAGAACTGATTATAAATCAAAACTACAGGAACTTCTCCAAGCCAAGGGTCAACCAATCCCTGACTACCAAATAGTAGAGATAACAGGACCAGATCACGATAGGATATTTACTATTGAGGTAAGAACGGGCAAGACAGTTTTGGGCACAGGTTCTGGTAAAAGTAAAAAAATGGCAGAAGCAGAAGCTGCCCGCATGGCACTATCTCAACTTTCCGCTGACTTTACACAATAACCTTCCTTTGCTAAAATTTCATTATAGTAATGCTAATTATATAATATCAAAATTGAGGTTTTGTAATGGGAAAGCGTGATTATAGACATAGAGAATCCAAAAAACCAAAAAAAGATACTAAGAAAGTATCAGCTGCGACTATCTTACCATCTCCTGCAATTGTCGAGGTGGTGAAAAAAGAAAAGAAACAAAAAGAAGAAGAGTAACCTAGTCAACTAAAATCCCACTGATAAAGTCTAATTAATAAATATTAGCAGGGAGTGCTGTTTTATAAGCCGTATATGTCTATTAGCTCAGGTTTTAATTTTGGAAAGAAAGACAACCTACCATCAGAATTTATAAACATTGTATACGGTTTCTGCCAATACTCCAGTTAATACCAACCTTAGATATTAGATAATGGAATAATAAGTGAATGATTTAGTCTCGGTTCGAATAGTTGTTTATGGCCATGTTCAAGGTGTCTTTTTCCGTGATTTTACCACCCGAGAAGCAATAAATTTAGGCATAACCGGCTATGTACAAAACTCACCATCCACAGAAACAGTATATATTCAGGCAGAAGGGAAAAGAAAGCAATTAGAAAAACTAATCAATCTCCTCAGGATTGGGCCGCCTGCCGCCAAAGTGGAAAAGATACTTACCACCTGGTTAGAAAATACTGGTATTTATGCCAGCTTCAGCATAAGATATTAATCACCTTATCCTGCCACATAATTTAAATTTCACTTCCATTATAGAAATTATAAATAATCAATATTCTTTAAATAATGCTATTTTACGATTACTTCAGTCGAATACTTTCCCTCAAAGTTATTATCTATACTATTGACACATTAATTTCTTCGGCGTATTCTTTTGGCATTACTAAATAGGAGGAAAATATAAATGAAAGCAATTGTCTGGCGTGGCCCGCGCGAACTAAGAGTTGAAGAAATTCCAGAACCCCAACTGGACCCTGATAGTATTCTGTTGAGAGTTAAAGCCTGCGGTATTTGTGGTTCTGATATACACCGCTG
>JAQTVP010000257.1 GCA_028707015.1 Dehalococcoidales bacterium
TATCAATATTACCGACTCGTCTCTTTTCTATGATAGCTAATGGCGCATTAAGTTTAGCGGCAAAATCTCGTGCTAGTTTGGAAATGCCGATATCAGTAGCAACTACAACTAAGTTATCAAGATTTTTTTCTATAAAATAATTAGTTAAGGTATAGAGGGCAGTTAACTCATCCACAGGTATGTTAAAAAAGCCCTGAATCTGTGGTGCGTGCAGGTCTACTGTCAACATTCGGTTTGCTCCGGCTACAGTGAGTAAATCTGCTACTAATCTGGCTGTTATTGGCACTCTGGGCTGGTCTTTCTTATCTGTTCGGCTATAGCCATAATAAGGGATTACCGCAGTAATACGTTCAGCTGATGCTCTCTTCAGGGCATCTAGCATAATTAATAATTCAACCAGGCTTTTATTAACCGGAGAACAGATAGGCTGAATTACAAATACATCTCGCTGGCGGACATTATCCAGAATACGAACAAAGGTATTCCCATTACTGAACTCAAAAACTTCACTCCTGCCTAATGGTATGCCTAAATAATCAGTGACTGCTTGAGCCAAAACGGAATGAGTATTACCGGTAAACACTTTCAATTCATCCATTGGTTATTACATCTCCTTACATATAATCTTTTAATTAATCTTTAGCTTACATTAAACAAGTCTATTATAGCACTACTTTTATAATTACCTCATCTTTTAGATGAGAAGTTTATCTGCTATTGGGAAAATAAAAAATAAGAAGAAAATTTGATAAATTGATTAATCGGTAAAACGATGTTTCGGAAAGTAATAAACTTATATAAGTTTTTTTCAACATATGATAATTTTGTACTAGAATCAATGTTATTTGTCTGAGCCGTTATTTGGGAATATTTGCAGACAGTAAAGTCACATGATAAAATATTCTGCAAAATTTAATGTTGTTGTGTGCAGAAATAAAAGGGGGAAATATGCCTCAAGATGCGATTATTGTAGAGGAACTGGGGTACTCCTATGGCGAATTGACTGCTGTTGATAAGATTAGTTTTAAAGTTGCCGAAGGTGAAATACTGGGGTTTTTAGGTCCTAATGGCGCCGGTAAAACTACCACTGTTAAAATGCTGACAGGACAACTAAAACCCAAAACGGGAAAAGCTATACTATTGGATATGGATGTGGCAAAAAATGTTGATAAGGTACAGGGAGATATTGGTGTTTGTTTTGAGGTAACTAATCTTTACGAGCAGATGAGTGCCATAGAAAATCTTAATTTATTTGCTCGTTTGTTTGGTATGGAATCTTTTAATGCAGCGGATTTATTGAAAAGAGTTGATCTGGCTGATAGAGGTAAGGAGAGGGTAGCAAATTTTTCAAAAGGTATGAAGCAGCGCCTTATGGTAGCCAGGTCATTAGTGAACTGTCCCAAAGTTTTATTTCTGGACGAACCTACTTCTGGGCTTGATCCTGCTTCTTCAGAAGCCATACGGAATTTGATTCTTGAAGAACGTGAACGGGGAGCTACAGTTTTTCTGACTACTCATGATATGCTGGAAGCAGATAAATTATCTGACAGGGTAGCCTTTATGAATCAGGGAAAGATAGTAGCTCTGGATACGCCGCATAACCTTAAACAACAATATGGCAAGCGTGCGCTTAAGGCGAAGATTACCAATAAAAATGGTAATCTTGAAGACCGCGAAGTGATTTTGGATACTCCGGAAACAGCTTCAGCTGTTCAGAAATTATTTGACCAGGAGAAAGTGGTTACTATTCACAGTGAAGAGGCTAGTCTGGAGGATATCTTTATCAATATTACTGGGCGAAGGCTTTTTGGATGAACATAGATATAATCAAAGCGCTCACTATCAAGGACATCTCCCTATACTTTAGAAACCGCTTTATTGCTGTGATTACTATTCTGGGTTTTGTTTTCTATATATTGATCTACTTTGTTATGCCGAAATCAGTTAATGAGAATCTGGAGATAGGAATCTATACGCCGGTAGATTTACCTGTCTTTGAGCAAATAGAAGATGAAGGACTGGAAATTAAACAAGTCGAGTCTGAAGAGTTTCTTAAAGAGGGGGTAATTGAGGGTCGGTATGTGGCGGGGATTGCCATACCTGCTGACATAATGGAAGGTTTTATCATGTCTGTGCAGAAACCGGTAATCAATTTGTATTTTGCTGCAGATGTGCCCGGAGAAATAAGAAATGCCATAATCGTTCTTATCGAAGAACTTTCTTATCAGCAAACTGGGCAAGAGCTGAATATAGATATTTCTCAGGAGATTCTGGGGGTGGATTTAGCTGGCGCACAGATACCTCCCAGAGATCGTATGCGTCCCCTTTTTGCAGTCTTACTTATTATGGTAGAAACCTTTGGTTTGGCAAACCTGATAAGTGAAGAAATAGAACGGGGTACTATTAATGCTCTGCTGGTTACACCGGTTTCGGTTAGAGAGCTTTTCATTGCTAAAGGGATAGTTGGTGTAGGTTTGGCTTTTGTGCAGTCATTATTGCTTATGATAATAATCGGCGGTCTGGGGCGAGAACCATTAGTTATTATCCTGAC